>NZ_JBFAJD010000018.1:0-203525 GCF_040655035.1 Streptomyces sp. NPDC050549 | reverse complement strand
GACGCTTCCTTTGTACTCACCCTCTCGGGCTTTCCTCCGGGCTTTCCCTTCGGTCTTGCGTTTCCGACTCTATCAGACCGTTTCCGGTACCGATTCCCTGTCGGTGGGGATTGTCAAACGCTTTGGGCTTTCGCCTGTCGGCCTTTCGACATTCACTACGTTAGCCGATTCCCTCGCCAGCTCATAATCGAGTTCCGCAAGTTCGAATTCAGGCATGCGGGCATGCCGAATGCGCCCCTGCTGAGAGGGAGTCGTAGGTAGTGGGTTGGCCGCTTCCGGCTGCAGGCGAATGCCGTACCCGGGTCAAGCGGCTCGGGCTACATTACGCACCCTGCCAAGGCGCGTCAACTTGAGCGACGCCTCGGCGTATGAGCCCGATAAGGGCTCACCGTCGGGTCGTTGGCGATCCAGAAGCGCCAGGGGTGGACCGCCCCGTCGCCCGAGACGCCGGTGCGCGGACCGTTGCTTACCTGATGGGAGGGCACAGGTGTACCGGCCAGCATCCTCAGGGGTGTGTCGCCCGTGGTGCACGCGTCCGTGCCGTCCAGGGAGCGGTCCACGTCCAGGGCTGTGGCCAGGCGTGCGGGGCCTTTGGCCAGTTCTTTGTCATTTCGGGCCGAGAGTCGACGTTTGCGGGCCAGTTCGGTGCCCTCGACGATCTCGCCGGCGCGGAGCAGGACCGCCCTCGCCGTGCCCTCGGGACCGCACACCAGGTTCATGCAGTGCCACATGCCGTAGGTGAAGTAGACGTACACGTACCCGGGTGGGCCGAACATCACGCCGTTGCGGGCGGTCGGGCCGCGATAGGCGTGGGAGGCGGGGTCGTTTCCGCCGTCGTAGGCCTCGACCTCTGTGATGCGCATGACGATCGGACCGTCGGGGGTCGTACGGACGAGGGTGCGGCCCAGGAGGTCGGGGGCGACCTCCAGTACAGGGCGGTCGAAGAACTCTCTGGGGAGTGGCTTACGGTCCGGGGGCGCGATCATGGCGTCCGAGCGTAGTCCAGACGCGCTTGTGCCAAGGGGTGGTCAAGGTTCGGTCCGCTTGCCAGGGTGTGGCGCGGAACCGGTCGCGGTCGGATCGCGTTTGTAGGGATCAAGGGTCCATTCGTAAAGGGAGAGTCATGGCGTTCAAGAAGCTGCTCGCGAGCCTGGGGGCCGGCGGGGCTTCGGTGGAGACGGTGCTGACCGAGGTCAACGTCGTTCCTGGTGGTGTGGTCCAGGGCGAGGTGCGGATCCAGGGCGGGTCCGTGAACCAGGAGATCCAGGGGCTCTCGGTCGGGCTGCAGGCCAAGGTCGAGGTCGAGAGCGGCGACCAGGAGTACAAGCAGGACATCGAGTTCACGAAGGTGCGGCTGGGCGGTGCCTTCGAGCTGCAGGCGGGGACCGCGCACAACGTGCCGTTCGGGCTTGAGATCCCCTGGGAGACGCCGGTCACGATGATCGACGGTCAGGCGCTGCGCGGGATGCACATCGGGGTGAGCACCGAGCTGGCGATCGCGCGGGCCGTGGACTCCAGCGACCTGGACCCGGTCAACGTGCACCCGTTGCCCGCGCAGAAGGCGATTCTGGACGCCTTCATCCAGCTGGGCTTCCGTTTCAAGAACGCGGACATGGAGCGCGGTCACATCCGGGGAACGCGGCAGAAGCTGCCGTTCTACCAGGAGATCGAGTTCTTCCCGCCGTCGCAGTACCGCGGGCTGAACCAGGTCGAGCTGAGCTTCGTGGCCGACGAGAACGCGATGGACGTCATCCTGGAGATGGACAAGAAGCCGGGACTGTTCAGCGAGGGCAGTGACACCTTCCGGTCCTTCCAGGTGGGCCAGCACGACTTCCACGGGACGGACTGGGCGGCGTACCTCAATCAGTGGCTGTCCGAGGTCGGCAGCAAGCGCAACTGGTTCTAGGCTCGGTGTCCACTGAAGAAACCGATCAGGAGGTACCGAGGTGACCGAGCTCAAGCGGCGACCCCTCCCCCATGACTTCCACCCGCCCGTGCCGTCGTTCACGGTGACGAGTGAGGACGTCGAACCGGGGGCGACGCTCAAGGACGCTCAGGTCTACGCGGCCGGCAACACCTCGCCGCAGCTGCGGTGGGAGGGCTTCCCGGCCGAGACCAAGAGTTTCGCAGTGACCTGCTACGACCCGGACGCCCCTACGGGCAGTGGGTTCTGGCACTGGACGGTGTTCGACATCCCGGCCTCGGTGACCGAGCTGCCTGCGGGTGCGGGCAGCGGCAAGTTCGAGGCGCTGCCGGAGGGCGCCGTACAGGTGCGGAACGACTACGGGTCGAAGGACTTCGGCGGTGCCGCGCCGCCGCCCGGGGACGGGTCGCACCGTTATGTGTTCACGGTGTACGCCGTGGACACGGAGAAGCTCGGTCCGGACTCGGACGTTTCTCCGGCGGTCGTCGGTTTCAACCTGCGGTTTCACTCGCTGGCGCGTGCCCAGCTGATCGGTGAGTACGAAGCGCCGACGGAAGACTGACGTTCATTGAACGTTTGCCCGCCTCTGGTCTTGGAATTGATCAGAGGCGGGCATTTTTTATTGCGTTGTCCATCTCGGCGTGCCCGGCCAGAGTTGATCCAAGCCCGCCACCCGGTGGGCCGGTTGCACATGGGAGGTGGGCTGGATGCGGGACACGCTGGTGCTGAACGCGAGCTTCGAGCCGCTGTCGACGGTGTCGTTGAATCGAGCCGTCGTTCTGGTGCTGCAGGACAAGGCTGTCGTCGAGCAGGCCCACCCCGAACTGCGTATGCGCGGAGCCGAGGTCGACATACCGGCGCCCCGGGTGATCCGCCTGTGCAGGTACGTCAGGGTGCCGTTCCGAAGACAAGCTCCGTGGTCCAGGCGTGGTGTGCTGGTCCGTGACCGGCACCGGTGCGCGTACTGCGGCAGGCGGGCGACGACGGTGGACCACGTGGTGCCGAGGGCGCAGGGTGGTCAGGACTCCTGGCTGAACACGGTGGCTTCGTGTGCGGAGGACAACCACCGCAAGGCGGCCCGGACTCCGGAGCAGGCGGGGATGCCGCTGCTGCGGCGGCCGTTCGAGCCGACACCGGCGGACGCGATGCTGCTGGCGCTGGGGACCGAGGACTTCGAGGCCCTGCCGCAGTGGCTGGTGCAGCCGGCGGCATAGGGCACGTGAACAGAACTGGGGCCCACCTCCCGCGGGAGGTGGGCCCCAGTGTCGTGGAGGAGAAAGCCTGTCAGTCGATGGACGGCTTCTCTCGGCGTTCCGAATTGCCGCCCGAGTTGCCGGAGTTGCCTCCGTCGTTGCCCGAACCGCCGCCGAACGGGCCCATGTTGCCCATCGCGCCGGAGAGGCCCTTTAGGGCGTCGCCGATCTCGCTGGGGACGATCCAGAGCTTGTTGGCGTCGCCTTCGGCGATCTTCGGGAGCATCTGGAGGTACTGGTAGCTGAGGAGCTTCTGGTCGGCGTCTCCGGCGTGGATGGCCTCGAAGACCGTACGGACGGCCTGGGCCTCGCCCTCGGCGCGCAGGGCGGCTGCCTTGGCCTCACCTTCGGCGCGCAGGATCTGGGACTGCTTCTCGCCCTCCGCGGTGAGGATGGCCGCCTGGCGCGTGCCTTCCGCGGTGAGGATCGCGGCGCGCTTGTCACGGTCGGCGCGCATCTGCTTCTCCATCGAGTCCTGGATGGAGGTGGGGGGCTCAATTGCCTTGAGCTCTACGCGGTTCACCCGGATGCCCCACTTGCCCGTCGCCTCGTCGAGGACTCCGCGCAGGGCCGCGTTGATCTCCTCGCGGGAGGTCAGGGTCCGCTCCAGGTCCATGCCGCCGATGATGTTGCGGAGTGTGGTGACCGTGAGCTGCTCAATTGCCTGGATGTAGCTGGCCACTTCGTAGGTCGCGGCCCGCGCGTCCGTCACCTGGTAGTAGATGACCGTGTCGATGTTGACGACCAGGTTGTCCTGGGTGATCACCGGCTGCGGCGGGAACGGTACGACCTGTTCGCGCAGGTCGATGCGGTTACGGATCGTGTCTATGAACGGGACGACGATGTTGAGTCCCGCGTTGAGTGTCCGTGTGTAGCGGCCGAACCGCTCCACGATCGCGGCACTTGCCTGCGGGATGACCTGGATCGTCTTGATCAAAGCGATGAAGACCAACACCACCAGGATGATCAAGACGATGATGACCGGTTCCATCGTGCTCCCCGTACCCTTCTCCGCCTCGGCGCTTTCGGAAGATCTTATGGTTGTTGAAGATCTTGCTGGTCGAGTCTGTCAGACCGTCACGCAACTCGTGTGCCGTTCGGTTCAGTTGAGTCCTGCGAGGTCAGATGATGATCGCGGTGGCTCCCTCGATCTCCACGACGTCCACCTCCTGGCCCGGTTCGTAGGCGCGGTCGGTGTCGAGAGCGCGGGCCGACCAGATCTCTCCGGCCAGCTTGATCCGGCCGCCGCCCGAGCTGTCGACGCGCTCCAGGACGACGGCCTGTTTGCCCTTCAACGCGTCCACGCCCGTGGCCAGTTGGGGCCGGGTCGAGCGGTGCCGGTTCGCGATGGGCCGTACGACCGCGATGAGGGCGACCGAGACGGCGACGAAGACGAGGACCTGCACGACGACGTCCCCGCCGATCCCGGCGGTGACCGCGGCGGCGACGGCGCCCATGGCGAGCATGCCGAACTCGGGCATGGCGGTCACCACGAGCGGGATTCCGAGTGCCGCCGCGCCGACGAGCCACCACACCCATGCGCCGATGTCGTTCACAAGGTCATGGTAGGGCTGCGGGTCGGGTCGCGGACAGGGCGCATATGCCCGTACGACCCGTAATTTTCAGGGGAGTTCGGTCAGGACATGGGGAGACCGTGTGCCGTCCAGCGGTCGCCGACCTGCTCGACGATCAGCGGGAGGCCGAAACAGAGGGAGAGGTTGCGCGCGGTGAGTTCGAGCTCCAGCGGGCCCGCGGCGAGGACCTTGCCCTGACGGATCATCAGGACGTGGGTGAAGCCGGGGGCAATCTCCTCGACGTGGTGGGTGACCATGATCATGGAGGGGGCGATCGGGTCACGGGCCAGGCGGCCGAGCCTGCGTACGAGGTCCTCGCGGCCGCCGAGGTCGAGGCCGGCGGCGGGCTCGTCGAGGAGGAGCAGCTCGGGGTCGGTCATCAGGGCGCGGGCGATGAGGGTGCGCTTGCGCTCGCCCTCGGAGAGGGTGCCGAACTTGCGGTCCAGGTAGTCGCTCATGCCGAGGCGGTCGAGGAAGGCGCGGGCGCGCTGCTCGTCGACGTCCTCGTAGTCCTCGTGCCACCCGGCGGTCATGCCGTAGGCGGCGGTCAGCACGGTCTGCAGGACGGTCTGGCGCTTGGGGAGCTTCTCGGCCATGGCGATACCGGCGACGCCGATGCGGGGGCGCAGTTCGAAGACGTCGACCTTGCCGAGGGTCTCGCCGAGGATGGTGGCGGTGCCGCTGCTGGGGAACAGGTAGCTGGAGGCGACGTTCAGGAGGGTGGTCTTGCCGGCGCCGTTCGGGCCGAGGATGACCCAGCGCTCGCCCTCCTTGACCGACCAGGAGACCTGGTCCACCAGAGCCCGGCCCTCCCGGACCACGGTTACGTCCTCCAGCTCCAGAACATCGCTCATGAGCGCGCTGTCTCCCATTGCATCGTCGGCCTGTCTCGGCTGTCGCGTGCGCCGGTAGGCGCAGCCCTCGAAGAAATCTACGCCACCGGCCGGGCGGTCCATCCCATCGGTCCGGTCCTTAGGGTGGGGGGCATGCTTTCGGAACCACGATCAGGACGCCTCGCCGCCTGGGGAAACGCCCTTTTGGCCGGGCTTGTCTCACCGGACGACGCCGTACTCGCCATCGTGGGCGAGGACGCCGTGCACCGGGTGGAAGGGCTGCCGGGCGAGTCGGCGCCCGTCGGACTCACACTCGCACTGGGACGGCTGCGCACCCTCGGGGTGACCGGGCTGCGCCTGGCCCTTCCCACCTCGGGACACCCGCTGGGGCTGAGCGGCCCGCCCGCTTTCAACGCGCGGGCCCTGGAGGCCGAGGAGGCGGTGATCTGCTACGGCGTCGCGCTCGGCCTCGTTCCCGATGTGTACGAGGCCGGTCCCGCCGGTGACGTGCATGTCGAGGTCGTCTGGCACTGCCTGCCGGTGCGGGAGGCACCGCCCGCCGATGTGCCCTCGCTCGGGGAGGCCGAGCGGGAGCTGGCGGAGGCGCTGCGGGATGCGACGGCGGTGTTGTCGCGGCTGGACGTGGCCGGGTCGGGGCCGGTCGCGGAGGCGGCGCTCGACGCGTACCGGGCCCGGGCCGAGCGGGGGCGGGAGGTGTTGGCGCCGGGGTATCCGCCGCGCGCGGTGCGGGTGTTGGAGCTGGCGCAGCGGGTGGGGTTGCTGGTGTCCCTGGCCGCGGAGAGCGGGCACGGGGGTGCGGTGAGCGCGTCCGAGATGGCGGTGCGGGCGGAGGCGTTGCGGCCGGTGGAGCGGACGGCTCGGCGGGCGCAGGTGGCGGCGTACAACTCTGTTGTGGAGGAGCGGGAGAAAGGGGTGCGGTAAGTGACTGGTTGCCGTGTGTTGGTGTGGGCGTCTCTGGGGGCTGCCGCCCCCGGGCCCCCGCTTCGGCCCCGAAAGGTCCTCGTCCTCAAACGCCGGACGGGCTGAAGAACACAGAAGGGGCCCCGTGAGTCGTCGTTGACTCCCGGGGCCCCTTCTTACAGCTGTGGGCGTCAGCCGTTGATGCCCTTGTTGCCGAACGTGGGGTTCAGCAGGCCGATGACGTTGACGCTGTCGCCGACGACGTTGACGGGGACGTGGACCGGGACCTGGACGACGTTGCCGGAGCCGACGCCCGGCGACTTCACGGCCGCGCCGTCGGCACCCGCGTCGGCGACAGCGGCACCGGCGGAGGCGCCAGCGGCGATACCGGCGACGGTGAGGGCCACGGCGGCCTTCTTGGCGATGTTCATGGGAAGCGTTCCTCCTGCGATTGCGTGACCGACCCGGCCGCGGGTCGTGCGCTGATCAACGCGGGGAGTAGCGGAAACGGCACGGGAATGCGCGTTTGACTGCCCGTTCGGATCATTGGCGGGACAACCCGACGAGCAGACGAGCAGACCGGCCTCCCGGGAGTGCCCGGGAGGCCGGAGGTCACTGTCGCGGAGCGACGTGCGTCAGTGGTTGACGCCCAGGTTGCCGAAGGCGGGGTTCAGGACGCCGATGACGTTGACGCTGTTGCCGACCGCGTTCACCGGGACGTGCACCGGGACCTGGACGACGTTGCCCGAGCCGACGCCGGGCGAACCGACAGCCTGGCCGTTCGCCAGGCCGTCGGCGGAGGCCAGCCCGGCACCGGCGGCCACCAGCCCGCCGGCCACCATCGTCACGGCCGCTGCCTTCTTCAGGTTCTTCACTTCTGAGCCCTCCTAGCGATCACCGCGGCAGGCGCCGCGGCACGCATTGGAGAACGGTGGAGATCCACGAAGGATGCGCCATCCGGGGGACATTCCCACGACGGTATGAATCTCGGTCCGGAACGGGACGTTCCGTGTTGCCGTCACGCCGTCGCCGCGATACCGCTCACCTGGTCAGGCCGTGGCGGACGGCGAACAGGGCGGCCTGGGTGCGGTCCGCCAGGTCGAGCTTCATGAGGATGTTCGAGACGTGGGTCTTGACCGTCTTCTCGGAGAGCACCAGGGCGCGGGCTATCTCGCGGTTGGAGCGGCCGTCCGCGATCAGGCCGAGCACCTCGCGCTCCCGCTCCGTGAGCGAACCGCCTCTTCCCTGCCCCGAGTTGGACTCCTCCTGGGACAACAGGACGCCCGCGACCTCGGGTTGGAGCAGGATGTGGCCGGCGTGGACCGAGCGGATGGCGCCGGCCAGGGCGTCCGGGTCCACGTCCTTGTAGACGTAACCGGCGGCGCCGGCGCGCAGGGCCGGGATCACCGTGCGCTGTTCGGTGAAGCTGGTGACGATCAGCACGCGCGCGGGGTGGTCGAGTTCGCGGAGCCTGCGCAGCGCGTCGATGCCGTCCATGCCCGGCATCTTGACGTCCATGAGGACGACGTCGGGCTTCAACTCCTCGGTACGGGCGACCCCTTCGGCGCCGTCGGCCGCCTCGCCGACGACCTCGATGTCGTCCTGCACCTCCAGGAACGTGCGCAGGCCCCGGCGGACGACCTGGTGGTCGTCGACGATCAGCACCTTGATTGCGTCAGCCACCGGGGACCTCCATCTCGATCGTGGTGCCCTTTCCGGGCGCCGATTCCACGGTGAGCGTGCCGCCGACGCCGTTGGTCCGGTCCCGCATGGAGACCAGGCCCAGGTGGCGTCCCACGCGGCGGATCGACTGGGGCTCGAAGCCGCTGCCGTCGTCGGTGATCCTCAGGACCGCGCCGCAGCCGCTGCGCTCCAGAGTCACGGCCACGTGCTCGGCGCCGGAGTGCCGCAGCGCGTTGTGCAGGGCCTCCTGGGCGACGCGCAGCATGGCCTCCTCCTGGGCGGCGGGCAGGGCGCGGAAGCCGCGGCCCGTGAAGGTCACGTGTGCGGTGTGGGCGCGGTCGAGGACCTGGATCTGGGTGCGCAGGGTGGCGCTCAGTCCGTCCTCGTCCAGGGCGGCGGGGCGCAACTCGACGACCGCGGCGCGCAGTTCGTCGGCGGCCTCGGCGGCGAGCGCGGCGACCTGCTGGAGTTCGCCCTTGGCGCGGGAGGGGTCGCGGTCGACGAGGGTGGCGGCGGCCTGTGCGGTGAGCCGGAGGGAGAACAGCTTCTGGGCGACCGCGTCGTGCAGTTCGTGGGCGAGCCGGGAGCGCTCCTCGGCGATGGTCAGCTCACGGCTGCGCTCGTAGAGGCGGGCGTTGGTGAGGGCGATGGCTGCGTGCTGGGCGAGGATCGAGAGCAGTTCCTCGTCGTCCTCGGTGAAGCCGCAACTGCCGTCCCTCTTGGGGCAGTTCTTGTTGGCGAGGAAGAGGGCGCCGATGATCTCGTCGTCGTCGCGGATGGGCAGGCCCAGGAAGTCGGACATGTCGGGGTGGGCCGCGGGCCAGCCCTCGAAGCGCGGGTCCTTGCGTACGTCCGCGAGGCGTTCGGCCTTGGCCTCGTGCAGCATCGCGGCGAGGATGCCGTGCTGGCGCGGGAGCGGGCCGATGGCCTTCCACTGGGCGTCGCTGACGCCGTCGACCACGAACTGGGCGAAGCCACCGTGGTCGTCGGGGACGCCGAGGGCGGCGTACTGCGCGTCCAGCAGCTCGCGGGCCGAGGCGACGATCGTCTTGAGGACGTCGCGCACCTCCAGGTGCCTGCTCATGGCCAGCAGTGCGGAGCTCACCGCCGCGAGGCCGGACCGTGGACCTTGACTCATGTCCTCACGGTACCGGCGGGGTGTGACAACGCGGATCGGGCTGGTGGCGTCCCTCGTCTGGTCCGGAAGGCCTAGGGCGAAGGGCCCCGGTGGACTGCGGCCGGCGTCCGACGCGGTGGGGGCGGTCCCGTTCCTACGTTGGGGGCACGCCGACGGAGGCGTAGTGGACGAGGGGACGTGTGTCATGTCGGTAGCGATCATCACGGGGGCGTCGAAGGGGCTGGGGCGGGCGCTGGCCGAGGCGCTGGCCGCGCGGGGCTGGGACCTGGTGCTCGATGCCAGGGGCGAGGAGGTGCTCAGGGAGGCCGCGGTGGCCGTCGGCGCGTACGGCACGCGCGTGGAGGCCGTCGCGGGGGATGTCACGGACGTCGGTCACCGGGCCGAGCTGGTGGCCGCGGCGGGGAAGCTGGGCGGCGTCGATCTGGTGGTGAGCAACGCGAGCGCGCTGGGTGCCGAACCGCTCGTACGGCTCGACGAGCTGCCCCTGGACGGGCTGCGGCGGGCGCTGGAGGTCAACGTGGTGGCTGCCCTCGGGCTGGTCCAGGAGGCGCTGCCGCTGCTGCGGGCCTCGCGGGCCGGTGCGGTGATCGCGGTCAGTTCGGACGCGGCGGCCGAGGCGTACGAGACGTGGGGCGGCTATGGGGCGTCAAAGGCGGCCCTCGACCAGCTCGCTGCGGTGCTCGGCGCGGAGGAGCCCGGGTTGCGTGTGTGGGCGGTCGACCCCGGGGACATGGGCACGGACCTGTACGCGGCGGCCGTACCGGACGACGACGATCCACGGCCGGAGCCGGCCTCTGTGGTGCCGGCCTTCCTGCGGCTGCTGGACGAGCGGCCGGCGAGCGGGCGCTACGGAGCCCCGGCACTGCTGGAGGAGCGATGACGGTGGCGGTCCGGGTGCCGGAGGAGCTGTCCGCGCGCGTGCCGGCCGAGCAGCGCGGGCCCGGGCTGGACCGGGATGCCGTGCGGCTGCTGGTGTCGCGGGGTACCGAGGTGTCGCATCACGGGTTCGGGGAGTTGCCGCGGCTGCTGCGGGCCGGGGATCTGCTGGTCGTGAACACGTCGCCGACGCTGGCCGCCGCGGTGGACGGGCGGATCGGGCACGCGCGCGTGGTGGTGCATTTCTCGACGCGGGGCGACGACGGGCGGTGGGCGGTCGAGCTGCGGGAGCCGGACGGCAGGGGCACCTCACGCGCGCGTGCGGGCGGCCCGGCGGGGACGGAGGTGCGGCTGCCCGGGGACGCGCGGCTGACCCTGGAGGAGCCGCTGAGCGCGCGGGGCGATCGGTTGTGGTGGGCGCGGGTGTCGGGTTCGGAGGTGGCGGAGCTGTTGCGTGAGCACGGGCGGCCCATCCGTTACTCCTACACGGAGCGGGACCAGCCCTTGGCCGTCTATCAGACCGTGTTCTCGCTGCCGCCGGAGGACGAGGACGGGACGGGCAGTGCGGAGATGCCGAGTGCCGCGCGGCCCTTCACCGCGCGGATGGTGGCGGAGCTGGTCAGCCGGGGGGTGCAGTTCGCGCCGATCACCTTGCACACGGGGGTGGCGTCGGCCGAGGTGCACGAGCCGCCGTATCCGGAGCGGTTCGCCGTGTCGGAGGTGTCGGCCCGGTTGATCAACGCGGTCAGGGCCGGGGACGGACGGGTGATCGCGGTCGGGACCACCGCGGTGCGGGCCGTCGAGTCCGCCGCCGGGGCCGACGGGGTCGTACGCGCGCGTGCGGGGTGGACGGATCTCGTCGTCACCCCGGAACGGGGGGTGCGGGGGGTGGACGGGCTGCTGACGGGGCTGCACGAGCCTGAGGCCTCGCATCTGCTGATGCTGGAGGCGGTCGCCGGGCGGGCCGCTGTCGACCGCAGTTATGAGGAGGCGCTGCGCAGGCTCTACCTGTGGCACGAGTTCGGGGACGTGCACCTCATCCTCCCGGAGGAGGATCCTCACGCAGTGCGTTGCGAGAGCAACTGCGAGTGAGGTTGCCGCGTCGCCGGTGTGAGCCCGCACATAGGGCGCAGATCACGTACTAGGACACATAGGAGATAAACCCGACCCGCTTGAGCGGGGCAGACGGTCCCGTCTGTCCCGTTTTGCCCTTCCCTGGTCCACTATCGGGGATCGTACGTCACACCTTTGCCACAGGTTTTTGCGACCGCTAAGAATTGCAGCCGTCGCTCAGCGCCGCGGATCCCGTCCGCGGCGTTTGTGCCGGAAGCACCCGCGTCCCCGCCGGACCGAAGAGCGACCTCCGCGCAATTCGAAGAGGTCCATCCGCCATGCCCAAGAACACGAACACTCCTGGTCATAGTCGCCTGACCGAGCTGAACAAGCTGACGAAGCGGCACAGGATCGCGCTCGCCGGTGTCGCCACGCTCGGCGCCGCCGCCCTCGCCTTCTCGGCGGTGCCCAGCGACGCGGGGACGACCATCAGTGACGCCGCGCCCTCGGCGAAGGTGGCGTACAGCACGGAGCCCATCAAGGGCGTCAAGGCCAGCATCACCGACCAGCTCGCCGGTGCCAGCCTGAAGACCGAGGCGATCCAGGCGAAGGCCGACGCGAAGGCGAAGGCAGAGAAGGCCAAGGCGGACGCCGCCGCGAAGAAGAAGGCCGCGGAAGCCGCCGCCAAGAAGAAGGCGGAGGCCGCGCACAAGGCCAAGAAGGCCGCGAGCCGCTCCAGCCAGCGCATCAAGCTGCAGCCCGTCGCCGCGACGACCTACGCCAACAACCTCAACGGCTGGATCAACCACGCCCTGGCGATCATGAAGCAGAAGGGCATCCCGGGCTCGTACTACGGCCTGTACAAGAACATCATGCGGGAGTCCTCGGGCAACCCGAGCGCCGTCAACGGCTGGGACGTCAACGCGGTCAACGGCACGCCGTCGATCGGTCTGCTCCAGGTCATCCAGCCGACGTTCAACGCGTACCACGTCTCCGGTACGTCGACGAACATCTACGACCCGGTCGCCAACATCGTCGCCGCCGCCAACTACGCGGCCGACCGGTACGGCTCGATCGACAACGTCAACAGCGCGTACTGAGGCCTCCGGCGGACCTCTGGGTCTCGGTATCGACGCCGAAGGGCGGCACCCGTGTGAGGGGTGCCGCCCTTCGGCGTCGTACCGGAACAGCCGGTGCGGACCGGCTACTTGCGCATGACCTCGGGCTCGTGGCGGCGCAGGAAGCGGGCCACGAAGATGCCGCAGATCACGCCGAGGGCGATCAGGGCGGCCATGTCCATGCCCCAGGCACCGACGGTGTGCTCCCACAGCGGGTCCGTGCTGTCGCCGGGCTTGGGCGGGCTGATCTTGTTGAAGTCGAGCGTGGCGCCCGCGGCGCCGACCGCCCAGCGCGAGGGCATCAGGTACGAGAACTGGTTGACGCCGATCGCGCCGTTCAGCGTGAACAGGCAGCCGGTGAACACGACCTGGATGATCGCGAACATCACCAGCAGCGGCATGGTCTTCTCGGCCGTCTTCACCAGCGAGGAGATGATCAGGCCGAACATCATCGCGGTGAAGCCGAGGCCCATGATCGGGATGCAGAGCTCGAACATGGTCTGACTGCCGAGGACCAGGCCCTGCTTCGGGATCTCCCGGCTGGAGAAGCCGATGACACCGACCATCAGGCCCTGCAGCGCGGTGATCACGCCGAGCACGAACACCTTGGACATCAGGTACGCGGAACGGGACAGCCCCGTCGCGCGCTCCCGTTCGTAGATGACCCGTTCCTTGATCAGCTCACGGACGGAGTTGGCCGCGCCGGCGAAGCAGGCGCCGACCGCGAGGATCAGCAGGACGGTGGTGGCCGTGCCGTTGGGGATGATGGTGCCGTTCGCCCTGGCCGGGTTGGGCAGCAGGCTGTTGCCCGAGTCGATGAGCAGGCTCACCGCGCCGAGGACGCCCGGCAGGATCACCATCAGGGCCAGGAAGCCCTTGTCGGAGGCGATCACCGTGACGTAGCGGCGCACCAGCGTGATGAACTGCGACATCCAGCCCTGTGGCTTCGGCGGTTTCATGGCCTGCATCGGCGGCATCTGTACGGACTGCGGAGCAATCGCGTCGATGTCGGCGGCGTACATCTGGTAGTGCTGCGAGCCCTTCCAGCGGCCGGCCCAGTCGTAGTCGCGGTAGTTCTCGAAGGCGGAGAAGACGTCGGCCCAGGTGTCGTACCCGAAGAAGTTCAGCGCCTCCTCGGGCGGGCCGAAGTAGGCGACGGAGCCGCCCGGAGCCATCACCAACAGCTTGTCGCAGATCGCGAGTTCGGCCACGGAGTGGGTGACGACGAGGACCGTGCGGCCGTCGTCGGCGAGGCCGCGCAGCAGCTGCATGACATCGCGGTCCATGCCCGGGTCGAGGCCCGAGGTGGGCTCGTCCAGGAAGATCAGCGAGGGCTTGGTGAGGAGCTCCAGGGCCACCGAGACGCGCTTGCGCTGGCCGCCGGAGAGGGAGGTGACCTTCTTCTCCTTGTGGATGTCCAGCTTCAGTTCGCGCAGCACCTCGTCGATGCGCTGGTCGCGCTCCTGGGTGCTGGTGTCGGCCGGGAAGCGCAGCTTGGCCGCGTACTTGAGGGCCTTCTTGACGGTCAGTTCCTTGTGCAGGATGTCGTCCTGCGGGACCAGACCGATGCGCTGGCGCAGCTCGGCGAACTGCTTGTACAGGTTTCGGTTGTCGTAGAGGACGTCGCCCTGGTTGGCGGGCCGGTAGCCGGTGAGCGCCTTGAGCAGGGTCGACTTGCCGGAGCCCGACGGGCCGATGACCGCGATCAGCGACTTCTCCGGTACGCCGAAGGAGACGTCCTTGAGGATCTGCTTGCCGCCGTCGACCGTCACCGTCAAGTGCCGGGCGGAGAAGGAGACTTCACCGGTGTCGACGAACTCTTCGAGCCGGTCCCCGACCAGGCGGAACGTCGAGTGGCCGACGCCGACGATGTCGTTCGGGCCGAGCAGCGCCGAGCCGCCCTTGGTGATCGGCTGGCCGTTGACGTACGTGCCGTTGTGCGAGCCGAGGTCGCGGATCTCGAAGCGGCCGTCGAGCGTCGCGTGGAACTCGGCGTGGTGGCGCGAGACCTGGAGGTCGGAGACCACCAGTTCGTTCTCCAGCGCACGGCCGATGCGCATCACACGGTCCAGCGAGAACTGGTGGAACGTGGTCGGGCTGCGGTCGCCGTAGACCGGCGGCGCCCCCGCGCCGACACCGGGTCCCGGCTGCTGCGGAATCTGCGCGGCGGCCGACGGCTGGAAACGCTGCTGCTCAGGCGTCTGCTGCGGCGGAGCCTGCTGGGCCCAGCCGGGGCCCGCGCCCTGTGCCGCGTACGGCTGTTGCTGCGGCTGGGCCTGCGGGCTCGCCACGGAGGCGGCGGCGCCGGACACGCTCAGCTGCGGGCCGTCGGTCGCGTTGCCCAGGTGCACGGACGAGCCGGGGCCGATCTCCATCTGATGGATGCGCTGCCCCTGCACGAACGTGCCGTTGGTGCTGCCGTGGTCGTCGATGACCCAACTCCGGCCGCTCCAGCTGATCGTGGCGTGCCGCCAGGAGACCCTGGCGTCGTCGACCACGACGTCCCCCTGCGGATCACGTCCGAGGGTGTAGGTCCTGGACGCGTCGAGCGTCCAGGTCCGTCCATTCAATTCCAGTACGAGTTCCGGCACTCCATGCCCCACTGAGTAGTCCCCCGAGTTACCCCCATCACAGGGAGTCTAGGGATGTCGAACATCGTCGGGAACTATTTCAGGCTGCACCCCCTGACCGAAAGTCGGGCCTTGTGAAGAGCACGCCGTCACGCGTTCGGCGGTTCCGTTGACGGGGTGGAAACCGACCCGGAGAGTGGTAATCGACGCGAGGGGGACATGCGTGGTGTCCGCACCACGCCGTGCCGCGGATCGGGGGGTCTGCCATGAGCTCAGCGACGAGTGTCGGGACGGCGCACTACGACACGAGGGTGCCCTGGGGTGACGTCCTGCTGTCCGCGATCGCCTCGGTCAGTTGGGCGTTGATAGGCATGGCGGGCACGGCCGCGCTCGGTCTGCACCTGCTGGGCGCCGACGCGGCGGGCTCGCTCGGCCCGATGACCGCGGCGGTGGTGACGCTCGGCGCGGGCGGTTCGGTCACCCCGACCGGCGACGTCTCCGCCTTCGGCCTGACCGGCGCCCAGGCGACCACGGCCGTGACGATCACGCCGTTGGGCGTGAGCCTGGCGGGAGCGCTCCTGCTGTCGTACTTCTTCCTACGGTCCCTGCGGGCGGCCGGAGTTGTGATCGCACCGGCCGAACTCCTAGCCCGCGCGGGCTCGGTGATCGCGCTCTTCGTGGCGATGCTCGGCGGCCTGGCCTGGGCCGGCCACGACGTCATCACCATCGACGGCAGCAAACTGGGCCTCGACAACATCACGGGCGGCGGCGGTAGCGGCGGCGGGGTGAACATCCCCGGCCTCGGCGACATCGGCGGGCTGCTGCCGGGCAAGATCAGCGACCTGGTCAAGGCGAAGGCGGCGGTCGGCTTCACCGTCGACACGGCGCCGACCCTGCTGGGCGGCCTGGCCTGGTCGGCCGGCATCCTGCTGATCGCCCTGCTGGCGTCCCGCCGTACGCCCCTCCCCCGCGGCTGGGAGGCCGTCCACCGCGTCGTACGGCCGGCCGCGTCCGCGCTCGTCACGGTGCTGCTGGTCGCGGTGGCGGCCGGGCTCGCGGCGGCGGCGTACGCGGCGATCGGCGACGACCATCCGAAACGGATCGCGGGCGCCGCGCTGCTGGGCGCGCCCAACGGGGTCTGGCTCGGCATCCCGATCGGCCTCTTCGTCCCCTGGGACGGCAGGGCGACGGGGGAACTGGCGAAGCTGCTCCCTCATCCCCTCGACGACCTCCTGAGCGTGAAGTCCAACCAGCCTGTGACGCTGGGACGACTGGCCGAACTGGACGGCCGTGTATGGCTGTTGGGGGTCGCCGCGGCCCTGATGATGATGCTGGCGGGCGTGCTCACCGCGGCGCGTACACCTCTGGGCGCGAAGGGCGTCGACGGTCCGGGGGCTCTCGGCTTCGCCGGGCG
This sequence comes from Streptomyces sp. NPDC050549, assembly GCF_040655035.1. Classification (NCBI taxonomy): domain Bacteria; kingdom Bacillati; phylum Actinomycetota; class Actinomycetes; order Kitasatosporales; family Streptomycetaceae; genus Streptomyces; species Streptomyces sp. NPDC050549. The sequence goes on along the minus strand of NZ_JBFAJD010000018.1, from coordinate 187,168 downwards.
GTGCGCATTGCGACTCGGGGTCGCGACCGCCCTGACGCTGCCGCTGCTGGCCTGGCTGACGGATGTGTCGGTGGACGCCTCGCTGTCGGTGCTGGGCTTCGACGCGTTCGGCGCCGGGATCGAGTTGCACGGGCATCTGGGCATGGCGCTGCCGCTGGGCGCGGTGTGGGGCGCGGGGGCGGGAGGCGTCGGAGGGCTGCTCGCGTACGCGACGGGGGCGGCGGGACGGCGTGCCTCACGGCTGGCACTGGGTGACTTGGGGGTGGCGGTTCCGGGAGCGGGGGTCGGATGGGACACCGGGACACCGCAGCACGCGCAACCCGCCCGGACTCAGGGACAGACAGGCCGTACGGAGACCACCGACCACTCGGGCCCCTATGTGCCGACCACCCCGTACCGCGCGCCCAACCCCGCCACCAACCCCTATCTCCAACTGCCCGATGAGCTACGGCAGCCTGAGGGCGGCGGGCCGCCCGAAGGTGCATGGCCGCCGGGTGCGCGGTCGCCGCGAGGAGGCGGTCGGCCGTCAGCCGGAGACCCCTGGTCGTCCGGTGCGCAGGGCGGCGCGGGCCGGTCCGGGGCCGTCCCGGCGGACGACGCCACTCGCCCCTACGGCGAACCAGTGCCCTACGGCGACCCGCAGCCGCCCGGCACCCCTTCGCCGCCCGCCGACATGTACGGCGCTCCGACCGTGGCCCAGTCCTACGAGCCGCCGCCCCGGCGTCGGCCCGGGACGCCTTCGCGGGACCGGCCGGGGGACGCCCCGGACGACGGGCAGCCGCCTCCGCCACCGCCCCCGCCACCTCCGGGGCGGCCCAAGGGACGTAGGTGATCCGCTTCGGCGTCGCCCGAACCGTCGCGGCGCACCCGTCCGGCCGTATCCCCCGCATCCCGCGCCGTACCGGTCGCCTCCTGCCCGGGGCCCCGCCAACTCCTGATCGGCGGCGCAGCCCACCGCGACCGCCTCGGCGCGGGTCCTGACCGTCCCCGAACCGGCTCGTGACCGCCCGACAGCACCTTCGTGATCGCCCCGTAAGATTCCCGCCACCGATCCGACACCCACTGTTCCGTGTCCGCTGGGCGGACCTCTGCGGCACAAGGCACTCCGTGCCGGATACGGTGGGTACACCATGAGCGCTTCGCAGACCTCTGACGTCCCCACTCTCCTCGTCAAGATCTTCGGCAAGGACAGGCCGGGCATCACGGCCGGACTCTTCGACACCCTCGCCGCCTACTCCGTCGACGTGGTCGACATCGAGCAGGTCGTCACCCGTGGCCGGATGGTGCTGTGCGCGCTGGTGACGCCACCGCCCGCCGGGCTCGAAGGGGATCTGCGGGCCACCGTGCACAGCTGGGCCGACTCGATGAAGATGCAGGCGGAGATCATCTCCGGCCTCGGCGACAACCGGCCGCGCGGACTCGGGCGTTCGCTCGTGACCGTGCTCGGCCACCCCCTCACCGCGGAGTCCACCGCCGCGATCGCCGCCCGCATCACCAAGGCCGGCGGCAACATCGACCGTATCTTCCGGCTCGCCAAGTACCCCGTGACAGCGGTCGAGTTCGCGGTGTCCGGCGTGGAGACCGAGCCCCTGCGCACCGCCCTCGCCACCCACGCGGCGGCGCTCGGCGTCGATGTCGCCGTCGTGGCGGCGGGGCTGCACCGGCGGGCCCAGCGGCTCGTCGTCATGGACGTCGACTCCACGCTCATCCAGGACGAGGTCATCGAACTCTTCGCCGCGCACGCCGGCTGCGAGGACGAGGTCGCCGAGGTGACCGCCGCCGCGATGCGCGGGGAGCTGGACTTCGAGCAGTCTCTGCACGCGCGCGTGGCCCTGCTCGCGGGACTGGACGCCTCGGTCGTGGACAAGGTGCGCAGCGAGGTACGGCTGACGCCCGGCGCCCGCACCCTGATCCGTACGCTCAAGCGGCTGGGCTATCAAGTCGGCGTCGTGTCGGGCGGGTTCACCCAGGTCACCGACGACCTCAAGGACCGGCTCGGGCTCGACTTCGCCCAGGCGAACACACTGGAGATCGTCGACGGCAAGCTGACCGGCAGGGTCACCGGCGAGATCGTCGACCGCGCGGGCAAGGCACGGCTGCTGCGCCGGTTCGCCGCCGAGGCGGGCGTACCGCTGGCGCAGACCGTGGCGATCGGCGACGGCGCCAACGACCTGGACATGCTCAACGCGGCCGGTCTCGGCGTCGCCTTCAACGCGAAGCCGGTCGTACGGGAGGCCGCGCACACGGCGGTGAACGTGCCGTTCCTCGACACCGTGCTGTATCTGCTGGGCGTCACCCGCGAAGAGGTCGAGGCGGCGGACACCCACGACGAGGACTGACCCAGGACCCTTCAGGACCTTCAGGGGCCCGGCACCGCTCAGTGCCGGGCCCTTTGCCGTGGGTGGGATCCGCCGGTCTACTCGGACGGCGCCCAGTAGTCGGTCAGTGTGGCCACGCCTGGCTCCAGGGACTTCCAGGAGCCGTCGAAGGTCAGCACGGCGAAGGCGGCGGTCGAGAAGCCGCGGCGGGTCAGCCGCTCGCGGGCTTCGCCGGTGTCCGGTCCTGTGAGGACCTCGGTCAGGCCCTGGACGCCCGGGTTGTGGCCGATGAGGATCAGGTTCCGTGTGTCGTCGGGCGTCTCGTTCAGCACGGCGATCAGCTCGCCGGGCGAGGCCTCGTAGAGCCGCTCCTCGTAGACGGTTTTCGGCCGGTGCGCGAGTGCGTGGACGGCCAGCTTCCAGGTCTCCCGGGTGCGGGTGGCGGTGGAGCAGAGGGCCAGATCGAAGGGGATGCCGGTGTCGGCCAGTCTGCTTCCGGCGGTGGCCGCGTCCAGGCGGCCCCGCTCGGCGAGCGGCCGCTCGTGGTCGGTCACCTCGGGCCAGTCGGCCTTCGCATGCCGGAAGAGGACAATCCTGCGGGGTTCTGCGACGCTCATGGGATCCAGCTTCGCATGAAACAGGCCATGGGGCGCAGGGAGTTGACGGGCGGCTTCGCCCGTGCTCAGCGGGCTATGAGCTGCTGGACTCGCTCGAAAAGGTGGGTGATCGTCGGGTCCGAGGCCGCCGCTTGCGCGTCCGTCGGGTTGAGCATCATCACGAGCAGCACGATGAAGGCGAGCGCCGGCAGGGCGAGGGCCCACCACGGCAGCCTGATGTCGACGCCGCCCGGGTTCGCCGGGTGGGGCCGGGTGTGCGTTGGGGCCGACATGTGTGCCTCCGCTGGTCTCCGAGTGGTCCGCGATCCGCTTCCCGCGGTCACACTTCGAAGTTACGGAACGCGCGGCCCTCAACCCATCCGGAGATCCACCCACTTGACCCTGAGCCTCACCCCCTAGGGGATGGTGGGGAGAACCCCACCCTCGACTCAGGCGCGTGTGGTCACGGGGACGCGATCGTCGCGATGATGGCGATGACGATGAAGATGGCGAAGAACGAGCCGAAGACGAGCAGCATCTTCCGCTGGCCGTTCTGGGGGTTCGGGTCGAGCACTGGCATGTGCCCAGTCTCGCATCCCCCGTCCGTGCGGCATCCGCCGGGGCGGGTTCAGCGGGCCGCCTCGTCCTCCACCGTGCGGTCGCGCCCCGCGATGACGCCCATGGCCATCTGCGGGACCATCAGACCGGCCATGAGGGCGATCGGCAGTCCCCAGCCGCCGCTGTGCTGGTAGAGCACGCCGACCAGGAGCGGCCCCGGGACGGAGATGAGATACCCGGCGCTCTGCGCGAAGGCGGACAGCTGGGCGACGCCCGCACCGGTCCTGGCCCGCATGCCGACCATCGTCAGGGCCAGCGGGAAGGCGCAGTTGGCGACACCGAGCAGCAGGGCCCAGGCCCAGGCTCCGCCGGCCGGCGCGAGATACAGGCCCGCGTATCCGGCGAGACCGCAGACGCCGAGCACGACGACGATCGGCCCCTGGTGGGGAAGCCGGGTGGCCACGCGCGGGATGACGAAGGCCAGGGGCACGCCCATCGCCATCGTGACGGCCAGCAGCAGCCCGGCCGTACCCGCGGAGACCCCCGCGTCCCGGAAGATCTGCGCCATCCAGCCCATGGTGATGTACGCGGCGGTGGCCTGGAGCCCGAAGAACACGGCGAGCGCCCAGGCGGTACGGCTGCGGGTGATGCGCAGTTCGGGCCGCGCCTGCCCGGTCTCCCGCGCGCGGGAAGGCCGTTCCGCGGGTGTCTCCCGGTGTCGTACGAGAGCGATCCACGGGAGTACGGCGGCTGCGGCCAGCCCCGCCCACACGGCGAGGCCGGTGCGCCAACTGCCGCCGAGGGACTCGGTCATGGGCACGGTGACCGCGGCCGCGGCGGCGGTGCCCAGCGCGAGGGCCATCGAGTACAGGCCGGTCATGGAGCCGACCCGGTCGGGGAACCAGCGCTTGACGATCACCGGCATCAGGACGTTGCTGACCGCGATGCCCATGAGCGCGAGCGCGCTGCCGGCCAGGAAGCCCGCCGTACCGCCGATGTACGGCCGTATGAGCAGGCCCGCGGTGATGGCGAGCAGGCCGGCGCAGACCACCGTGCTCGGGCCGAAGCGGCGGGCGAGGCGCGGGGCCATGACGCCGAAGGCGGCGAAGCACAGCGGGGGCACGGACGTCAGCAGTCCGGCGACGCTGCCGCTCATGCCGAGGCCGTCGCGGACCTCTTCGAGGAGAGCGCCGAGGCTGGTGATGGCCGGGCGGAGGTTCAGCGCGGCGAGCACGATGCCGACGACGACCAGACGCGTCGTCCACGCGCGCGTGGCCGCCGACGGTCCTCCGGTCGGTGCCGGGGAGTCGCTCTCGGCCGGGCCGCCGATGTTCGTCGTCGTGGACTTCAGTGTCCGGGTTCCCTCGCTCGCCATGCCGACCATCATAGAATCATGGGATGATTGGTTGTCCATCCTCGGGTGGCCCGCTCCCGCCCCGCACGTGCGAAGGTGTGCCATGCCCCTGAGCCACCCCCGTCGTTCGGCACTGTCCGAGCAGGTCATCGCCGCGCTGCGGAACGAGATCACCTCGGGCGAGTGGCCGGTCGGCTCCCGGATCCCGACCGAGCCGGAGCTGGTCGAGCAGCTCGGGGTCGCCCGCAACACGGTCCGTGAGGCCGTCCGCGCGCTCGCGCACAACGGTCTGCTGGACATCCGCCAGGGCTCCGGCACCTACGTCGTGGCGACCAGTGAGCTGGCCGGCGTGATGCACCGCCGCTTCGCGGACGCCGACCCCCGGCACATCGCCGAACTGCGCTCCACCCTGGAGTCGGCGGCGGCCCAGCTGGCGGCCGAGCGGCGCACCGAGAAGGACCTCAAGCAGCTGGACGCCCTGCTCGTACGGCGTGAGGAGGCGTGGGCGTCGGGCGACGCGGAGGCCTTCGTGACGGCCGACGCGACCCTGCACATGGCCGTGGTGGCCGCCTCGCACAACGACGTCATGACGGCGATGTACGCCGACCTGGGCGAGGTGCTGCGGGACTGGTTGCGCGCGGACGTCGGCGAGGAGCTGACTCCGGAGTCGTACATGGACCACACGCGGCTTGTGGACGCGATCCGCGCGGGTGACGCGCAGGGGGCTGCCGCGGAGGCCGCCGACTATCCGTTCCTGTGCCGCCCCGGGCGCCTCAGCGGGCCCGCTTCCGGTGGCTGACCCACACCGCGCGGACGTCCTCCCAGCAGCGGCCGGCCAGCCGTACGGTCTGCGCCGGGCCGGCGTCGATCGCGGTGCCGTCGCTGTCGAGGTCCCACCAGCGGTCGCACTCGATGTGCAGGGCGACGCGGTCGGTCTGGGGGTACGGGTTGTGGCAGTACGCGATCACATGTGAGCCGTGGACGGAGGTGCGGCACGCGGCGCCGAACAGCTGGGGGGCGGCGGCCGGTTTCCGGGCCTCCACGCGTGCGTGGGGCATCGCCTCGTACGCCAGGGAGATGACGAGCGCGACGGCGGCGGTCACTGAGGCCAGGCTGCGGGAAAGGCGCACAAGGGAAACCTCCTCGGCGGTGCTGGGGAGGAAATCGCGTGGTGAACGCGTAATCCAGAGTGCGCAGTTGTGGCCCGCGCCCGCCCGGTCTACGGGGCCGAACGGGTGACGCCCCGTCTCCCGCGCGGTGCGGGAAACGGGGCGTCGACGCCGTACGAGAAGTTGGGCCGGGAGGTCAGGCGCCGATGGCGTGCAGACCGCCGTCCACGTGGATGATCTCGCCCGTGGTCTTCGGGAACCAGTCGCTCAGGAGGGCGACGATGCCCTTGCCGGCCGGCTCCGGGTCCTTGAGGTCCCACTCCAGGGGGGAGCGGTTGTCCCACACGGCCGCCAGGTCGCTGAAGCCCGGGATGGACTTGGCGGCCATCGAGGCGAGCGGGCCCGCGGAGATGAGGTTGCAGCGGATGTTCTGCTTGCCCAGGTCACGCGCCACGTAGCGGCTGGTGGCCTCCAGGGCGGCCTTGGCCGGGCCCATCCAGTCGTACTGCGGCCAGGCGTACTGCGCGTCGAAGGTGAGGCCGACGACCGAGCCGCCGTTCTGCATCAGCGGCAGGCAGGCCATGGTCAGCGACTTCAGGGAGAACGCCGAGACGTGCATGGCGGTGGCGACCGACTCGAACGGCGTGTTCAGGAAGTTGCCGCCGAGCGCGTCCTGCGGCGCGAAGCCGATGGAGTGCACGACGCCGTCCAGGCCGCCCAGCTCCTCGCCGACGAGGTCGGCGAGGCGGGCGAGGTGCTCGTCGTTCGTGACGTCGAGCTCGATGACCTTGGTGGGCTTCGGCAGCTTCTTGGCGATGCGCTCGGTCAGCGTGGGCCGCGGGAAAGCGGTCAGGATGATCTCGGCACCCTGCTCCTGGGCCTGCTTGGCGGCGTGGAAGGCGATGGAGGACTCCATCAGCACACCGGTGATCAGGACGCGCTTGCCCTCGAGAATTCCGCTCATGGTGATCAGTGACCCATTCCCAGTCCGCCGTCAACAGGGATGACGGCTCCAGTGATGTACGAGGCGTCGTCCGAAGCGAGGAACCGCACCGTCGCGGCGACCTCCTCGGGCTGCGCGTAACGGCCGAGCGGCACCTGCTTCACGATGTTCTCGCGCTGCTCGTCGCTGAGCACCTTGGTCATGTCGGTGTCGACGAAGCCGGGAGCGACGACGTTGAAGGTGATGTTGCGCGAGCCCAGCTCGCGGGCGAGCGAGCGCGCGAAGCCGACCAGGGCCGCCTTGGAGGCGGAGTAGTTCGCCTGGCCGGGACCGCCCATCAGGCCGACGACCGACGAGATGAGGACGACGCGGCCCTTCTTGGCGCGCAGCATGCCGCGGTTGGCACGCTTGACGACGCGGAAGGTGCCGGTGAGGTTGGTGTCGATGACCGAGGTGAAGTCCTCCTCGGACATGCGCATCAGAAGCGCGTCCTTGGTGACGCCCGCGTTGGCGACCAGGACCTCGACGGGGCCGTGCTCGGCCTCGATCTCCTTGTAGGCCTGCTCCACCTGCTCGGTGTCGGTGATGTCGCACTTGACGGCCAGGAAGCCGGCCGGCGGCTCACCCGAGCGGTACGTGATCGCGACCTTGTCGCCGGCGTCGGCGAACGCACGGGCGATGGCGAGGCCGATGCCCCGGTTGCCTCCGGTGACGAGAACCGAGCGGCTCAACGGATCACCCTTTCGATAGCGGTCCTGCGCGCCTGCCCGGTACACCCTGGTTGACAGACGGCCTTGCCGAAAACCTATCGGTCGGCCCGCGCCACCGGACAATCGGGCACCGACAGTGGCTTAGGGGACTCGCTGTCGGGTCTCTACAGAAAGAGCCGACTCCGAGCGGAAACGTGTGGTCCCCGCACCTGTCCGCGCGACATGATCGGACTCCACAGGCCACGACAGCAGGGAGACCTCCGTGCCTCATTCCATCGACGAAGCCTTCACGGCGCTTCCGCTACGCGCCCTGGCCGACGCCGCGCTGGCACGCGCGCGTGCGCTCGGGGCCGAGCACGCGGACTTCCGGTTCGAGCGGGTGCGCAGCGCGTCCTGGCGGCTGCGGGACGCGCGGCCCGCCGGTACGTCGGACACCACCGACCTCGGGTACGCGGTGCGGGTCGTGCACGGCGGTACCTGGGGGTTCGCATCGGGCGTGGACCTGAGTCTCGACGCCGCCGCCAAGGTCGCGTCGCAGGCGGTGGCGATGGCGAAGCTCTCCGCCCAGGTGATCAAGGCGGCCGGGTCGGACGAGCGCGTCGAGCTGGCCGCCGAGCCCGTGCACGAGGAGCGGACGTGGATCTCGTCGTACGAGATCGACCCGTTCTCCGTGCCCGACGAGGAGAAGGCGGGGCTGCTGGCCGACTGGAGCGCCCGGCTGCTCGCGGCGGACGGCGTCAACCACGTGGACGCCTCACTGCTCACCGTGCACGAGAACAAGTTCTACGCCGACACCGCGGGGACCGTGACCACCCAGCAGCGCGTCCGGCTGCACCCGCAACTGAACGCGGTGTCGGTCGACGAGTCGAGCGGCGAGTTCGACTCGATGCGCACCGTCGCACCGCCCGTGGGCCGCGGCTGGGAGTACCTCACGGGTACCGGCTGGGACTGGGACGAGGAGCTGGCGCGGATCCCCGAGCTGCTCGCCGAGAAGATGCGCGCCCCGAGCGTCGAGGCGGGCCTCTACGACCTCGTCGTGGACCCGTCGAACCTGTGGCTGACGATCCACGAGTCCATCGGCCACGCCACCGAACTGGACCGCGCGCTCGGCTACGAGGCCGCCTACGCCGGCACGTCCTTCGCCACCTTCGACAAGCTCGGCAAGCTCAAGTACGGCTCCGAGCGCATGAACGTCACCGGCGACCGCACCGCCGAACACGGCCTCGCGACCATCGGCTACGACGACGAGGGCGTCGAGGGCCAGTCCTGGGACCTGGTCAAGGACGGCACCCTGGTCGGCTACCAACTCGACCGCCGCATCGCCAAGTTGACCGGCTTCGACCGCTCCAACGGCTGCGCCTACGCCGACTCCCCCGGCCATGTCCCGGTGCAGCGCATGGCCAACGTGTCGTTGCAGCCGGACCCTGCCGGGCTGTCCACGGAGGATCTGATCGGCGGGGTCGACCGCGGGATCTACGTGGTCGGGGACCGGTCGTGGTCGATCGACATGCAGCGCTACAACTTCCAGTTCACCGGGCAACGCTTCTTCAAGATCGAGAACGGGCGGATCACCGGGCAGCTGCGGGACGTCGCGTACCAGGCGACGACCACCGACTTCTGGGGGTCCATGGCGGCCGTCGGCGGTCCGCAGACCTACGTCCTGGGCGGCGCCTTCAACTGCGGCAAGGCCCAGCCCGGTCAGGTCGCCGCGGTCTCGCACGGCTGCCCGTCGGCCCTCTTCACGGGCGTCAACATCCTCAACACCACTCAGGAGGCCGGTCGATGAGTCCTCGTACGAACAAGCCGCACGAGATCGTCGAGCGCGCCCTCGAACTGTCGCGGGCCGACGGCTGTGTCGTCATCGCCGACGAGCAGTCGACGGCCAACCTCCGCTGGGCGGGCAACGCGCTGACCACGAACGGTGTCACGCGCGGGCGCACGCTCACCGTCATCGCGACCGTCGACGGCAAGGAGGGCACCGCTTCGGGGGTCGTGTCCCGGTCCGCCGTCACCCCGGAGGAGCTGGAGCCGCTCGTACGCGCCGCCGAGGCCGCCGCGCGCGGGGCCGAACCCGCCGAGGACGCGCAGCCGCTCGTCACAGGCGTGGCAGCGTCGCCCGACTTCACGGACGGGCCCGCCGAGACCTCGTCCAGCGTGTTCACCGACTTCGCCCCGACGCTCGGCGAATCGTTCGCACGCGCGCGTGCGGGCGGTCGCGAGCTGTACGGCTTCGCCAACCACGAGCTGGTCACCAGTTACCTGGGCACGTCGACGGGACTGCGCCTGCGCCACGACCAGCCCAACGGGACGCTGGAGCTGAACGCCAAGTCCCCGGACCGTACGCGCTCGGCGTGGGCCGGCCGCTCGACCCGGGACTTCAAGGACGTGGACCCGGCAGCCCTGGACGCCGAGCTGGCCGTACGACTGGGCTGGGCCGAGCGGAAGATCGAGCTGCCCGCCGGACGGTACGAGACGCTGTTGCCGCCGACCGCGGTCGCGGACCTGTTGATCTACCAGATGTGGTCGGCGTCGGGACGGGACGCGGTCGAGGGCCGCACCGTGTTCTCCAAGCCCGGCGGCGGCACCCGGGTCGGAGAGCGGCTCACCGAGCTGCCCCTGACGCTGCGCAGTGATCCGAACGAACCGGGTCTGGAATCCGCCCCGTTCGTGCTCGCCCACACCTCCGGGGGCGACCAGTCGGTGTTCGACAACGGGCTGCCGCTGACGGCGACCGACTGGGTGCGCGAGGGCGAGCTGCAGCACCTGCTGACCAGCCGGCACAGCGCGGGGCTCACCGGGCTGCCGGTGGCGCCGTCGATCGACAACCTGATCCTCAGCGGGGGCGAGGACCGCTCCCTGGAGGAGATGGTCGCGAGCACCGAGCGCGGGCTGCTGCTCACCTGCCTCTGGTACATCCGCGAGGTCGACCCGGCGACGCTGCTGCTCACGGGGCTCACCCGGGACGGCGTCTACCTCGTCGAGAACGGCGAGGTGGCGGGCGAGGTGAACAACTTCCGGTTCAACGAGTCGCCGGTGGATCTGCTGGGGCGGGCGACCGAGGCGGGGCGGACGGAAAAGACGCTGCCGAGGGAGTGGAGCGACTGGTTCACTAGGGCTGCGATGCCCGCGCTGCGGGTGCCGGACTTCAATATGAGCTCTGTCAGTCAGGGCGTATAACCTCGTACCTGATTCACGAGACCACTCAAGGAGATACGAGAACCGTGACGGACATCGTCGACGAACTGCAGTGGCGGGGGCTCATCGCCCTCTCCACTGACGAGGACGCATTGCGCAAGGCGTTCGCGGACGGTCCCGTCACGTTCTATTGCGGTTTCGACCCGACCGCGCCCAGCCTGCACCTCGGCAACCTCGTACAGATCCTGACCATGCGCCGGATCCAGCAGGCGGGCAACCGTCCGCTGGGCCTGGTCGGCGGTGCCACGGGCCTGATCGGCGACCCGAAGCCCAACGCGGAGCGGACGCTCAACTCGCCGGACGTCGTGGCCCAGTGGGTCGAGCGGCTGCGCGCGCAGATCGCCCCGCTGCTGGACTTCGAGGGCCCGCACGCCGCGATCATGGTCAACAACCTGGACTGGACCCAGGGCCTGTCGGCCATCGAGTTCCTGCGGGACGTCGGCAAGCACTTCAGGATCAACAAGATGATCGCCAAGGAGGCCGTCTCCCGGCGGCTCAACTCCGACGCGGGCATCGGCTACACCGAGTTCAGCTACCAGATCCTGCAGGGCATGGACTTCCTGGAGCTGTACCGCCGGCACGGCTGCACGCTCCAGACCGGCGGCAGCGACCAGTGGGGCAATCTCACCTCGGGCACCGACCTGATCCACCGGGTCGACCCGGAGGCCGTGGTGCACGCGCTGGCCACGCCGCTGATCACCAAGGCCGACGGCACCAAGTTCGGCAAGACGGAGTCCGGGACGGTCTGGCTCGACCCCGAGATGACCACGCCGTACGCCTTCTACCAGTTCTGGCTGAACGCGGACGACCGTGACGTCTCCAAGTTCCTGCGCATCTTCAGCTTCAAGTCCCACGAGGAGATCGAGGAGCTGGAGCGGCAGACCGAGGAGCGCCCGCAGGCCCGTGCCGCCCAGCGCGCGCTGGCCGAGGAGCTGACGACGCTGGTGCACGGCGCCGACCAGACGGCCGCCGTGACCGCCGCGTCCAAAGCCCTCTTCGGGCAGGGCGAGCTGGCGGAGCTCGACGAGAAGACGCTCGCCGCGTCCCTCTCCGAGGTGCCGCGTGTCCAGGTCGCCGAACTCGGGCTCGTCGTCGACCTGTTCGCCGAGGTGGGCCTGGTGGCGAGCAAGTCCGCCGCGCGGCGGACCGTGAAGGAGGGCGGGGCCTACGTGAACAACGTGAAGGTCGCCGCGGAGGATGCCGTGCCGGCGAAGGAAGATCTGCTGCACGGGCGGTGGCTGGTGCTGCGGCGGGGCAAGAAGAACCTTGCCGCGGTCGAGGTGACTGGAGCGTAAGCGCCGTAGGGGGCGCGGGTGGTGTGCGGTCTGCCGGCTCGTTGTGGCCGGTCGCGCAGTTCCCCGCGCCCCTGACGGGGCGCTGTCCTCAGGCTCTCTGTTTGTTCTTGCCGATCGTCGCCATGTACGCCATGTCGACCACGAAGACGATGATGATCGCGGCGATGAGCTGGAACGCGTGGCGGCTCCAGTCGATGCCTCTGGTCGCTTCGACGCCGAACGCCCGGGCGACGGCGTTGCCGACGATGGCGCCGAGAATGCCGCAGATGGTGGTCAGCCAGAGCGGACTGTGCTGCTTGCCCGGGATGATCGCCTTCGCGATCAGGCCCAGCACGAATCCCACGATGATCGCCCACAACCAGCCCATGGCTGCCTCCTTGTACGGCTCGACGTGAGCATTACGCCAAGTGTGGGCCCGGTCGCCGTACGCCGCATGTCGGGTACGGCCGTACGTGGTACGGCGCAGGTTCCCCGCCCGGGCCCGGGGTGCCCCGGTCTCGAAGGCTGCGCAGGCGCGGCGTAACGTGGGACGTATCGGGGCCCGGTTCCCGGATCGGTTGCGAACCGGGGTGCAGGCCGGGGAAAGTCCGATGCGGGCGGATGGTGGAATGTGATGCGGAAGCTGCACGGCGAAGGCAACGCCCAGGTGTTCCGGATCACCGGAGCCCGGACGGGACTCGCGGAGGATGTCCGCGGTCGGCAGCGCCGATATGTCATCTCGATGTCGATCCGTACGGCGTCGGTGATCCTCGCTGTCTCGCTGTGGAACGTCGAACGGCACGTCGCGATCGTCGCGTTGGTACTCGGTGTGCTTCTCCCCTATGTCGCCGTGGTGATCGCCAATGCCGGGCGGGAGAACGCGCCCGGTCTGCCGTCGACGTTCGTCACCGCGCCGCCGCGGCCGATGATCACGCCGCCGCGGTCGAACGAGAGTGGCGCGGAACCCGTCCCGGAAGAGGTCGTGCCCGAGCCGACGCCCGGTGTGCGGGGCGAACCGCAGGGCCGGTCGTGACCATGGCGAACGTGCCATAAACGGAAGTCGGCTCCGCACCAAGCTCAAGAAAAGCTCAGATCAATCATGTTGTTCCGGTGCCGAGCGACCGGTTACCCGTGACATACTTCGTACGCGCTCCGCATCCCCCGTCGGAGCGACAGACCGACGCCGGGCAGCTCCCCCCGTGGCTGCTCGGCGTCGCCTTTTCAGCGCATCTGTGAGACGAGTTCCGTGAGTTCCCGTGAGTGACGAGACACCCATCTGCTCTGCGAAGGGCTGCCGCGCCGACGCCGTGTGGGTCCTCGTGTGGAACAACCCGAAGGTCCACACGCCGGAGCGGCGCAAGACATGGCTCGCGTGCGAGGAGCATCGCGAGCATCTGTCCCAGTTCCTCGGTGTGCGGAGCTTTTTGAAGGACGTCGTCAAGTTCGAGGACTGGGAAGCGCCCGAGATCCCGTAGGGCCCACCCGAAGTTCCGTAGCGCCCCTTCGTCTACGACGGCTGCTCAGCCGCCGATCGCCGACATCGGCCGGTCCGGCTGGAGGAACGACGGGTCGTCCAGGCCCGAGCCCGCCTTCTTGCCCCACATCGCCTGGCGCCAGATGCGGGCTATCTCCTCGTCCGGAGCGTCGGTGCGCAGGGCGGTGCGGAGGCTGGTCTCCTCGCGGGCGAACAGGCAGTTGCGTATCTGGCCGTCGGCGGTCAGGCGGGTGCGGTCGCAGGATCCGCAGAACGGGCGGGTGACCGAGGCGATGACGCCCACGCGGTGCGGGCCGCCGTCCACGATCCAGCGCTCGGCCGGTGCCGAGCCGCGCTCGTCGGTGCCTTCGGGGGTCAGCTCGAAGCGGGTGCGGAGGGAGGCGAGGATGTCGCCGGCCGTGACCATGCCCTCGCGCTTCCAGCCGTGCTGGGCGTCCAGGGGCATCTGCTCGATGAAGCGCAGTTCGTAGTCGTGCTCGACGGCCCAGGACAGCAGGTCCGGGGCCTCGTCGGCGTTGAGTCCCGGCATCAGGACCGAGTTGATCTTGACCGGGGTCAGGCCCGCGTCGTGGGCGGCTTCGAGGCCGTCGAGGACGTCCTGGTGGCGGTCGCGGCGGGTGAGGGTCTTGAAGACGTCCGGGCGCAGGGTGTCCAGCGAGACGTTGACCCGGTCCAGGCCCGCCTTCTTCAGTGCGGTCGCCGTGCGCTTGAGGCCGATGCCGTTGGTGGTCAGGGACATCCGGGGGCGGGGCTTAAGAGCCGCGACCCGCTCGACGATGCCGACCAATCCGGGGCGCAGCAGGGGCTCGCCGCCGGTGAAGCGGACCTCCTCGATACCGAGGGAGGTGACCGCGATGTCGATCAGGCGGACGATCTCGTCGTCCGTGAGGAGGTCGGGCTTCGCAAGCCACTGCAGGCCCTCTTCGGGCATGCAGTACGTACACCGCAGATTGCACCGGTCGGTCAGCGAAACCCTCAGGTCGGTGGCCACTCGGCCATAGGTGTCGATGAGCACGTGGGCCTCCTCCCTCAATTGGGATCGCATGTTTTCCGACACCTGCGAGCCTACGCGACACCTCTGACAACGAGAGCGGCCCGATCCCACGAGGTACGGCGAGGCCGCGTCGTAGGGATCTACGACGCGGCCGTCGGCGTGGGGGACCCGGAGGGGATTCAGTGGGCTCCGGTGCCGGTCAGGGACCGTACCTCCAGCTCCGCGTACTTGGCGGTGTCGGGCTCCTCCTTGGAGAGGACCGTGCCGAGCCAGCCCAGCAGGAAGCCGACCGGGATGGAGATGATGCCGGGGTTCTCCAGGGGGAACCAGTGGAAGTCGACGTCCGGGAACATCGAGGCGGGCTTGCCGGAGACGACCGGCGAGAACAGGACCAGGCCGACCGCGGTGACCAGGCCGCCGTAGATCGACCAGAGGGCCCCTGAGGTGGTGAAGCGCTTCCAGAAGAGGCTGTAGAGAATCGTCGGCAGGTTGGCGGAGGCGGCGACCGCGAAGGCCAGGGCCACCAGGCCGGCGACGTTCAGGTCACGGGCGAGGGCACCGAGGAGGATGGAGACGGCGCCGATGCCGACCGTGGCGTACCGGGCGGCGGCCATCTCCTGTTTCTCCGTCGCCTGTCCCCGCTTGATGACGTTGGCGTAGATGTCGTGGGCGAAGGACGAGGACGAGGCCAGGGTGAGGCCGGCGACGACCGCGAGGATCGTGGCGAAGGCGACCGCCGAGATGCTCGCCAGCAGGATGGCGCCCCAGTTGGAGTCGACCCCGCCCAGATGGAGGGCCAGCAGGGGGGCCGCCGTGTTGCCCGCCTTGTTGGAGGCGATGATCTCGTCCGGTTTGATCAGTGCCGCGGCACCGAAGCCGAGGGCCAGAGTCATCAGGTAGAAGGCGCCGATGAGGCCGATGGCCCAGTTGACCGACTTACGGGCGGCCTTGGCGGTGGGCACCGTGTAGAAGCGGATCAGGATGTGCGGCAGGCCGGCGGTGCCGAGGACCAGGGCGATGCCCAGGGAGATGAAGTCCAGCTTGGTGGTGCCGGTGGCGCCGTACTTGAGGCCGGGGTCCAGGAAGGCTGAGCCCTTGCCGCTGTTGTCGGCGGCCTTGCCGAGCAGGTCGGAGACGTTGAAGTTGAACTTCAGCAGCACCAGGAAGGTCAGCAGCAGGGCGCCGGCGATGAGCAGACAGGCCTTGACCATCTGGACCCAGGTGGTGCCCTTCATCCCGCCGATGGTGACGTACACGATCATCAGGACGCCGACCAGGGCGACGATGCCGATCTTGCCCGCGTCGCTGGTGATGCCCAGGAGCAGGGAGACCAGGACGCCCGCGCCGGCCATCTGGGCCAGCAGGTAGAAGATCGACACCACGATGGTGGAGGTGCCGGCCGCCGTACGGACCGGGCGCTGGCGCATGCGGTAGGCGAGGACGTCGCCCATGGTGTAGCGGCCGGAGTTGCGCAGCGGTTCGGCCACCAGGAGCAGGGCGACCAGCCAGGCGACCAGGAAGCCGATCGAGTACAGGAAGCCGTCGTAGCCGAAGAGGGCGATGGCGCCCGCGATGCCGAGGAAGGACGCGGCGGACATGTAGTCGCCGGAGACGGCCAGGCCGTTCTGGAAGGCGGTGAACTGCCGGCCGCCCGCGTAGAAGTCGGCGGCGTTCTTGGTCTGGCGGCCCGCCCATACGGTGATGACGAGTGTCGCGGCGACGAAGACCGCGAACAGGGTGATGATCAGCGGCCGGTGCTGGCTCGCCTCACCGGCGGCCAGGGTGATCGCGGGGCTCATGCGCCGCCCTCCATCCGGGACTTGATGGCCTCACCCTTGGGGTCGAGCTTCGCGGCGGAGTACCGCGCGTACCACCAGGCGATGAGGAATGTGGTGAGGAACTGGCCGAGGCCCAGGACGAGGGCGACGTTGATGTTGCCGACAACCTTGGTGTCCATGAAGTCGTCCGCGTAGTTGCACAGCAGGACGTACAGGAGGTACCAGGCGATGAAGGCGACGGTCAGCGGGAAGGCGAAGGAGCGGTGGGCGCGGCGCAGTTCGGCGAACTCCGCGCTCTCCTGGACCTGTTCGAACTCCTCGGTACTGGGGAGTTTGCGTTCGGCTTTCGAGGGCGGTGGTGTCTCGGTGGCCACGGTGTCTCCTCGCGTTGCGGACATGCTGGTTTCGACCTCACAGACCTACGGATCACGCCACCAGGAGTGATCGGGCGACTTCCCTGCGCGATATCGAGGGGTCCCCGATCCTGCTGGCGCTTCCTGCCCAAGGTCACGGCGCCACGCGTGGACCGGTTCAACTCCTTTGACTTCTTTCAGGACTCGCCTTTGGGAAGTCATTGCTGGCCAGCCCTCGCGGGAGATAACTTCAGCTGGCACCACTCGTCATGTACCTGCCCGGGAGGCACCACGTCTCGGGCCTTTTCGTTTCCGGATGATGTGGAGATCCCATGGCTCATCTGCGCCCCAGACACCGGCTCGCCCTCGCCGTACCGGTCGTGCTGTCGCTGACCGCCTCGCTCGGTTTCCTCCCGTCGGCGGCTTCGGCGGTCCCGATCGCGGAGACCACCGCACAGGCCGCCGACGCGCCCAACCTCGCGTATGTGGTCAACACTCGACTGGACCACCGGACGATCAACACGGTCAAGAAGGCGATCAACGCGGCCGGCGGCACCATCGTGGTGACGTACGAACAGATCGGCGTGATCGTCGTGCACTCGGCGAACCCCGACTTCGGGATGATCATCCGCAAGGTGCCCGGTGTGCAGTCGGCCGGTGCCACGCGCACTGCGCCGCTGAGCCTCGCCTCGACGACGGACGAGGGCGCGGTGCAGTACCTCTCCAAGGAGCAGGCCGTGAAGACGGCGAAGGCCTCCGCCGCGGCCGGAGACAGCGAGCCCCTCGAAGCCGACCAGTGGGACCTGCCCGCCATCGGCGCCGACAAGGCCGCGAAGATCAACCCGGGCAGCAAGAGCGTGACGGTCGCCGTCATCGACGTCGGCGTCGACGACACCCACCCGGACATCGCCCCGAACTTCTCCCCCTCGCAGTCCGCGAACTGTGTGGGCGGCAAGGCGGACACGACGTACGGCTCCTGGCGTCCCGTGGACTCCGCCCACTACCACGGCACGCATGTCGCCGGCGAGATCGCCGCCGCCCGCAACGGCATCGGTGTGGCGGGGGTCGCGCCGGGCGTGAAGGTCGCCGGGATCACGGTGGCGGAGCCGGACTCCAGCCAGTTGTTCTACCCGGAGAGCGTGGTCTGCGCGTTCGTGTTCGCCGCGGATCACGGCGTGGAGATCACCAACAACAGCTACTACGTTGATCCTTGGCTGTACAACTGCATGGACGACCCCGATCAACGTGCCATCGTCGACGCGGTCAACAGGGCCCAGCTGTACGCCCAGAGCAAGGGCACGCTCAATGTCGCCGCGGCCGGCAACTCCAACGACGACCTCGACTCCCACGCCCTGGTCGACGACTCCAGCCCCGACGACTCCACCGCGGTGACCCGGACGGTCGACCCGCACGAGTGCTTCGACGTACCGACCCAGCTGCCGGGTGTCGTGACGGTGAGTTCGGTCGGTGTCACGAAGGCCAAGTCGTACTTCTCCAGCTACGGCCAGGGCGTGATCGACGTGTCGGCGCCGGGCGGGGACGCCCGGCAGATCCCGGACACCCCGTCGAAGAACGGCCGCATCCTGTCCACGCTGCCGAACAACACGTACGGCTACCTCCAGGGCACGTCGATGGCGACCCCGCACGTCGCCGCCGTGGCCGCGCTGCTGAAGTCCACGCACCCGCACGCCTCTCCGGCCCAGCTGCAGGCGCTGCTGAAGGCCGAGGCGGACAACCCGGGCTGCCCGACCGACGTGTACGACACCAACGGCGACGGCATCGCGGACGCGACCTGCGTGGGCGGCAAGCGCGTCAACGGCTTCTACGGTTTCGGCATCGTCAACGCGCTGCGGGCGGTCAAGTAGCCCGTACCTGCTTCTCTCTGTTGATGCTGTTGATTCGGGCCGGGCGGATCTCCGCCCGGCCCGTTCATGTCTGAATCGCCGCCACAGATACATTGATCAAATCAATAATGCATAGTTCAATCATGATTAATATCAAGGTGGCATGGGCCGCGCTGGGCGGCGACCCCGCCCTGGTCCCGCGTGTCTCGACCGTCGCGCGCCGAGAGGCGCTCGAAGCACGGCTTCCCGTACGGGAGTTGGCCCGGGCCTGTGTGGGGGCGTGTGCGCTGGCCGCCGCCGAGCTGGGGGCGCGGCGGGCCGGGCTCACGGAGGTGCCCGGGGTACGGGTCGACGACGGGGCCGTCGCCACGGCGTTCGTCAGTGAGCGGCATCTGCTGATCGACGGGAGGGCGCCTGTCTCCTTCGCGCCGCTGTCGCGGTTCTGGCGGACGGCCGACGGCTGGGTCCGCACCCACGCGAACTATCCGCATCACCGGGCGCGACTGCTGGGCGCGCTGGGGCTGCCGGACGACGCCTCCGTGGAGGACGTGGCCCACGTGCTCGCCGAACGGTCCGCTTCGGAGGTGGAGGAGACCGTGTACGCCGCCGGAGGCCTCGCGGTCGCACTGCGGACGGCGGCTGAGTGGGCCGTACACCCGCAGGGGGTCGCGGTGGCCGGGCGGCCTCTTGTCGAGCGCGAGCGGCTCGACACGGCACGCGCGCGTGCGCTGCCGCCGCTCGACGGAGATCCGTTGCTGCCGGCGGCCGGGGTGCGTGTGCTCGATCTGACCCGGGTGATCGCGGGCCCGGTCGCCACCCGCACGCTCGCGCTGCTGGGCGCGGACGTACTGCGCGTGGACGCCCCGCAGTTGCCCGAGGATCCCGACGCGCACGCGGACACCGGTTTCGGGAAGCGGTCGACACGTCTGGATCTCGGTCTGGCGGCCGACCGGCGGACCTTCGAGGAGCTGCTCGGGGAAGCCGATGTGGTCGTCACCGGGTACCGGCCGGGCGCCCTGGACAGGTTCGGGCTCTCCCCCGAGGCGCTGGCCGACCGCCGGCCCGGGCCGATCGTGGCCCGGTTGTCGGCGTGGGGTGCGTACGGACCGTGGGGCGGACGGCGCGGATTCGACAGCTTGGTGCAGGCCGCCACCGGCATCGCGGCCACCGAGGGGTCGCCCGAGCGGCCCGGCGCGCTGCCCGCGCAGGCCCTCGACCACGGGACCGGGTATCTGCTGGCGGCGTCGGTGCTACGGGCGCTGACGGAGCGGTCGGAGCAGGGCTGCGGGCTCGTACTGCGGCTGGCGCTGGCACGGACCGCGGCGTGGCTGACGGCGGGCGGGGCGGCACGCGCCGAAGACCCGACGGTGCGTGTGCGGAGTGGGGCGGCGTACAACCAGCCGGACGCCTGGCTGGTCGAGACTGGCAGCGGTATCGGGCGGCTGCGGCACGCGCTGTCGCCGGTCTCCTTCGCCGGCGGGCCCGTGAACTGGGCGCGCCCGCCGGGCCGTTGGGGCACGGACCCGGCTCGTTGGGCTTGATCCGGGGGGCGGGGCGGAAACGTAACTGTGAGCGGAATCCGGTTCCGCCAGTTACTTTGTTGCACTTGCCCGGTTCTGTGACGGCTGGTGAAGATCTTGGGGTGACCTTGATACGACCGACTGTCGAAGCGGCCGACACCAGCGGCCCCGGGCGGCGCCCCGGTACGCGCCGGGCCGTCGCCGTACTGGCCCTGGTGCTGCTCGCCGCGCTGATTCCGCTGCTCGGCCCGTCCGCAGCGCTGCACGGCACCGGGGAGGCCGCCGCGCCCGGTGTCGGTGGCATCGCGCTGCTGCGGGCGGTGTTGTTCGGCGCGCTGTGCGTGCCGTTGGGCGAATTGTTCGTGAACCGGCTGGCACGCACCGTGCCCGGCGCTCCCCAGAACGGCCCCGGGAGTTGGGCCCTGCACGCAGCCGGTGCCGGATTCGTCGCCGCGCTGGGACTCGCGTCGGTCGTGGCGACGGGCAATTTGGTGCCGCACCGTCTCTCCGAGATCGACGTCGGCGGCCTCTACCAGTCCCGCGACGGCAAGCTGGCGCTCCTGGAGGTCAACGCGTTCGCGGTGGCGGCCCTGTGCGCCCGGTCGCGCCGGCCCGCCGTACAGGTGTGGCCCCTTGCCGCCGTGGTCCTCGCGGAGGCGCTGCGCGCGCACCCGGTGGGCGAGCACAGCCAGCTGGTCGGCTCGGAGCTGACCCTGGTGCATCTGACGTGCGCGGCGCTGTGGTCCGGCGGGCTGCTGCACGCGCTGCGGACGCTGCGGCAGTGGCGGGACACCGAGGCGGGCGCCGCGCTGTTGGGTCTCTACGCGCGCGTGGCCGCCGTGCTGCTCGCCGCGATCACCGCCACGGGGGTGTGGAGTTCGCTGCGCAGGATGCCGGCCGGCACGATCCTGGACCAGCTGACGACGACGGCGTACGGGCGCACCCTGCTCGCCAAGGTGCTCCTCGTCGCAACCGTCGCCGTACTCGCGCTGTGGGCGCGTTACCGGCTGCGGCGCGCCACCGATCCGCTGGCCGCTTTCTCACCCGCGCGGGCCGAGGTCGTCGTCCTGGGGGTGGTGGTCGTGGTCTCCGGACTGTTGACCGCCCTGCCGGTGCCGATTCGCTGGCATTGATCGAATCCAGTGTTGACCGGCGCCGGCATTGATCAACTGTTGACGACCAGGACCTTCAGGGCCGTGCGCTCGTCCATCGCCCTGTAGCCGTCGGGCACGCCCTCCAGGCCGACCGTGAGATCGAAGACGGGCGAGGGGTCGATGATGCCGTCGAGGATGTCGGGCAGCAGTTCCGGGATGTACGCGCGGACCGGCGCGACTCCGCCGCGCAGCGCGATGTTCCGGTCGAACATGACCCCGAGGTCCAGGCCGGTGCCGCTGCCGTGCGGCACGCCGACGAAGCCGATGGCGCCGCCGTCGCGCGTGATACCGACGGCCGTACGCATGGACTGCTCGGTGCCGACGGCCTCGACGACGGAGTGCGCGCCCTGGCCACGGGTGAGTTCGCGGACGGCCTCGACGGCGGCCTCGCCGCGTTCGGCGACGACGTCGGTGGCGCCGAAGTCGCGCGCGATGGCCGTGCGGGTCTCGTGGCGCCCGAGGGCGATGATCCGCTCGGCGCCGAGGCGCTTGGCGGCGAGCACGGCGCACAGGCCGACCGCTCCGTCGCCCACGACGGCGACGGTGGCACCCTTGCGGGCGCCCGCGCCGAGGGCCGCGTGGTGGCCGGTGCCCATGACGTCCGACAGGGTCAGCAGGGCGGACAGCAGGTGGTCGTCGGAGGCCGCCTCCTTGGGGAGCCGTACGAGCGTGCCGTCGGCGAAGGGCACGCGTACCGCCTCGCCCTGGCCGCCGTCGTAGCCCACGGCACCCCAGAAGCCGCCGTGCACGCAGGAGGTGGTGAGGCCCTCGCGGCAGTACGCGCAGACGCCGTCGGACCACATGAACGGCGCGACCACGAGGTCACCGGCCCTGACACCGTTCACCTCCGAGCCGGTCTCCTCCACGATCCCGAGGAACTCGTGTCCGATCCGCTGCCCCGGCTGCCGGTCCGCCTCGCCGCGGTACGCCCACAGGTCACTGCCGCAGATGCAGGCGCGCAGCACCCGGACCACGGCGTCGGTGGGCAGCTGCACCATCGGCTCGGGCACGTCCTCCACGCGCATGTCGAACGGGGCGTGGATGGTGGTGGCGCGCATGGCGAGGGTCCTTCTCGTCGCTGGTCTGCTGGTGCGGTGCGCTCAGGGGGTGGTCGAGCGCACTTCACGGTAAGCCGCCGCCGGTGCGGGCCGCGCATCGAGGGCACCCCGGACCAGCAGGAACTGTGCCGCCGCGTAGGTCAGCATGATCCAGAAGTCGGGCCGGGGCAGCTGCGGCCAGTCGGCGACGCCGGTCGCGATGAGGGTGTCGGAGAGCATGAAGAGCGCCCCGCCGAGCCCGGCGACCGGGCCGAGCCTGGTGGCCGCGGTGTACGCCATGGCGGTCAGGAGGGTGCTGTAGCCGGCGACGGGGACACGGAGGCCGGCCGGCAGGCCGGGCCACAGCAGGACGACCAGGGTGACGAGGGCGACGGCGTAGCCGAATGCGAGCAGACCCGCACGCGCGCGTGGCGGACCGTGGCGCCGGAACAGGACGAGGTAGCAGACGTGACCGGCGGCGAAGGAGGCCATCCCGGCCATGAAGGCGGGGTCGGTGTCGGAGAGCAGCAGGACGTCGCCGCCCCAGCCGCACAGCAGGGCGGCGACCAGGAGCCGAGGCCCGCCCGCGCGGGCGGCGAAGGCGGCGAGCAGCGGCACGATCAGCGGTTTGGTGACCAGATGTCCGGCGCGGAAGCCCACGAGGAGGGAGACGAGGTCGAGGACTGTGGCGAGGACGAAGGCACCGAGCAGCGCCCGGGAGGCTCTCACGCGGCCACGGGCTCTTCGCTCTGTTCCGCCGCAGCCGCCGGCGTCCAGCCCGGTCCCCGGAACACCCGCCCCGCGCGCTCGCGCCAACTGGTCGCCTTCTTCAGGTCCTTGGCGATGGCGACGTACTCGTGGGTGGCGACCTTGATCGGGTTGAAGGTGTTGATGTTCTTCGTCAACCCGTAGACGGGCCGCTCGACCTCCGGGACGAACGACCCGAAGAGCCGGTCCCAGACGATGAGGATGCCGCCGAAGTTGCGGTCCAGATAGCCGCCCTGGGATGCGTGGTGGACCCGGTGGTGGGACGGCGTGTTGAAGACGAACTCGAACCATCGGGGCATCTTGTCGATCCGCTCGGTGTGGATCCAGAACTGGTAGACGAGGTTCACCGAGGAGCAGAACGCCAGCGCGGCGGGATGCACGCCCAGGGCGACGAGCGGGACGTAGAACGGCCATACCGTGAGGGTCGTCCAGGGCTGGCGCAGGGCCGTGGTGAGGTTGAACCTGCGGCTGGAGTGGTGGACGACGTGACAGGCCCACAGGATGCGGATCACGTGGTGGCCGCGGTGGGACCAGTAGTAGAAGAAGTCCTGCCCGAGCAGCATCAGCGGGATCGTCCACCAGAGGACGGGCACGCGCAGCGGGGTGAGTTCGTGGATCGCGGTGTAGATCGCGACGATCGGGATCTTCCAGAGGAAGTCGAAGACGAGGCTCCCGAGCCCCATGCCGACGCTCGTCGCCGCGTCCTTCGTCTCGTAGCCCGCCGCGTCCTCGTCGGGGTGGATGCGCACGCTGATCATCTCGATCACGGTGAGCAGCACGAAGGCGGGTATCGACCAGAGCACGGCATCGGGCAGGTTCGGCATGGGTGAACCGTAGGACCGCGAATCGGTCACGACTAGACGTTGTTACCCACAAGTATTTCCTGGGGTACGCGCTTGCTTGTTGGCGATCTCCGCCAATGGGCCCGCCGCGCCCGGGCAGTGGGTCCGCTACACCCCCACCGCCCCCAGCAGCGCCCCCGCCGCGTAGGTGACCCCCATCGCGAGTGCCCCGCCCATCACGTTCCGCAGCATCGCCGGTCTCGTGTCCGCCGCGCCGAGCCGTGCGCTGCTCCAGCCCGTCAGGACCAGTGCCGCCAGCGACGACACCACGGTGACGCCGAGGCGCCAGTCCGCCGGTGGCAGGACGATCGCCAGCAGCGGCAGCAGCGCGCCTACCGTGAAGGACAGGAAGCTCGCCCAGGCCGCGTGCCAGGGGTTGGTGAGGTCGTCGGGGTCGATGTTGAGCTCCACGCGCGCGTGGGCGCGCAGCGCGTCGCGTTCCGTGAGCTGGGCCGCCGCCTCCATGGCCACCTCACGGGACAGGCCGCGGTCCTGGAGAAGCTCGGTCAACTCCTCCAGCTCGGCCTCCGGTTGCTCCTTCAGCTCGCGCTTCTCCAGGGCCAGGGCGGCCTTCTCCGAGTCGCGCTGGGTGGAGACGGACACATACTCCCCCGCCGCCATCGACATGGAGCCGGCGAGGAGGCCCGCCAGGCCGGCAGTCAGCAGCGCGGAGCGGTCGTCCGTGGCGCCGGCCACGCCGACGACCAGCCCCGCCGTGGACACGATGCCGTCGTTGGCTCCCAGTACCGCCGCCCGCAGCCAGTTCAGCCGCGAGCCCAGTGGGCCGCTGTGGGCCTCGTCATGGGCCTCGTCATTGGTCGGTTCCGTCACACCCCGGAGGATCCCACCCCTCGCGTCACCACACTCGTACCGACGCCCCTCGCGCGAACACCGGGCTCGTGGCGTCCGCCGGCGGTTCGGCGAGCGGTTGCGCGATTTCGCCGACCGTGGGGCCGACCTTCGCCGCGATGGGGTCCAGGAGGTCCAGGTCGAAGCCGTACAGGCGGGCCGCGTTGCCGCCGAGCATGGCGGCGACCTCGTCGCGCGGCACGCGCGCGTACGCGAAGCGCAGGCCCTCCCTGGAGTACGGATAAGTGCCCTCGTCGTGCGGGTAGTCGCTGCCCCACATGATCTTCTCGATGCCGATGCGGTCGCGCAGGGGCACCTCGTGCGGGCGCATGAAACTGGCGCCCACGAAGCAGTTGTCGCGCCAGACCTCCGACGGACCCTTGCCCATCGAGGCGGCGAGCCCGGCGCCGAACCTGGACTCCGCGGTGGTCGCCTTCGACGCCGCCGCGACCAGGCGCCCGTGGTAGTAGTCCAGCATGTCGAGCACCCCGGGTATCCAGCCGGAACCCTGCTCGGTCAGCACCAGCTTCAGGTCCGGGTGGCGGCGGAAGGCACCGCCGAAGATCAGGTGCCACAGGGCGCGGTGCGAGAACCAGGTCGTCTCGACCATGAACACCGCGCGGGCGGCCGGTTCGTCGCCGAGGGGCGGGGCGGCCGAGCCCGCGTGGTGGTTGACGGGCACGCCGAGTTCCGCGCACACGGCCCAGATCGGGTCGTACGTCGACGAGTACAGCTCCGGCAGCCCCGAGCCCGGTGGGGTGCCGGGCAGCAACAGACCGCCCCTGAGGCCCGCTTCGACCGCCCACCGGATCTCCTGGACGGCCTCCTGGACGTCGTTCAGGAAGATCTGGAAGACACCCGCCCGCCGGCCCGGCGCGGCCGCGCAGAAGTCCGCCAGCCAGCGGTTGTGGGCGCGCAGGCCGGCCCAGCGGCGCCCGAACTCCTCGGCCGTCGGCGCGGGCGCCATGAGGGAGCCGGACGGGAAGAACGGCGGGACGGTGTTCGGGAAGACGACCTCGGCGACGATCCCGTCCTGTTCCAGCTCCGCGATCCGCCGCGCGGAGTTCCAGTTCTTGTCGGCCGTGTCGGCGACCAGGTCCTCGTACGGGTTGACGTAGGTGGCCGCCCACGCGTCGAACTCGTCGTGGTACCGCTTCTCCAAGTAGGGCCGGTAGTCGGGGAGATCGGCGCCCGCGTGGCAGTCCGCCGAGATGACCGTGTACCGGTCCTCACTCGTGGCGCTCATGGCGTCACCCCCAGGACCGGGAAGTCGTGGTCGGTCAGCCAGTGCCGCCCGACCTCGCGGGAGCGCGCCCAGGACGCCCTCACGGCCTCCTGGTCGTCCTGCTGGCCGAGTTCGGCGGGGGTGGGACCGATCCGTCGTGCCAGGGGCTCCAGGGCCGCCACGTCGAAGCCGAAGGCGTCGGCCGCCGCCAGGCCCAGCATGCGGCGGGTCTCGTCGACCGGGATGTCGTGGAAGGTGCGCTTCAGCCACGCGCGCGTGTCGGGCCAGGTGCCCTCGGGGTGCGGGAAGTCGCTGCCCCAGAGGATGTTGTCGACGCCGATCTCGTATCGCTGGGCCAACTCGCGGCGCTTGGTGTTGGTGGCGCAGATGAAGACCTGGCGGTCGAGGTACTCGCTCGGCGGCCGTTTCAGCTCCGCGAAGGGTGAGAGTTTCTTGCCGCCGTGGGCGCCGAGGTAGAGGCGGTCCATGAACCACAGCTGGTTCGGCAGCCACCAGCAACCCGACTCCGCGACACCGAACTTGAGGCCCGGGTGACGCTCGAAGACCCCGGACCAGAGCAGGAACCAGAGCGGCCGGGCGGGCCACCAGGTCACCTCGCTGACGTAGATGCCGAGGTGGTCGCCGTACTCGTGGCGGGGCGCGGCCCCGGAGTGGGTCAGCACGGGCATCGCGCACTCGGCGGCGGCTGCCCACACGGGGTCGTAACAGCGGTCGTGGTAGGGCTCCTTGTCGACCCACATGGAGGGGATCATCAGGGCGCCGAGCCCGGACTCCTTGGCGCGGTGGATCTCCGCGACGACCTTCTCCGTGGGGGCCGTCACCGGCAACAGGGCGACCCCGCAGTGCCGTTCGGGGTTCTCGGAGACGAAGTCGGCGAGCCAGCGGTTGTGTGCCTGCGCGCCCGCCATGCCCAACTCGGGGTCCTGGTCCCCGGAGAGGCCGAGTCCGACTCCGAAGGGCGCGGCGGTCTGACTGTCGACCGCGTCGGCGTCCGGGAAGACCACCTCGGCGGCGACCCCGTCGCCGTCCAGCTCCTTGAGGCGCTGCGCGGTGTCCCAACCCCCGCGCAGGCCCTCCTCGTTGTCCTGGAACCACTTGGTGGCGAACGCCTCGTTGCGGATGCCGAGCCGGGTCATCTCCTCGCGGCGCCGGTCGCGTCCGGCGAGGAATTCGTCGAAGTCCCGGTGGAACCGGGCGTCCAGATAGGGCCGGTACTCCTCGGTTGGCAGCCCGGCGTGGCAGTCGGAGGAGATGATCAGGTACGGCTCCTGGTCGGTCACAACAGTCCCCTCGGTCAGTCCAGGATGAAGCTCTCCAGATACGACGGGTTCGAGCGGTCGAGCATCGAGCGCGCGCGTGCCCGGATCTGGGTATCGCTGTGCTCGCTCTCGGGCAGCAGCCAGAAGCGGTCCGCGCGGATGCCGTCCACGACGAGGTCGGCGACCTCCTCGACGGGCGTGAAGGCGACCTCCTTGCCCGCCGCCTTCATCGCGCTCTCCCACTGGTCGAGGCTGCGGTAAGGGGTCCTGCGGGGCCGCTCCTTGGCGTACCGGGCGGGCCGGTTGCGGTGCGACTCCCACAGGCCCGTGCGCAGCATGTGCGGCCCCGGGAAGAGCACCGAGGCACCCACACGCGCGTGCTCCGCTCTCAAGTGGGCGTACAGGGACTCGGTCATCGTCACGACGGCCGCCTTGGTGACCGCGTACACGGAGGCGGTGGGCAGCGGGGCGATACCGCCGTCCCCGGAGGACGTGTTGACGACATGACCGGGTTGATTCGACACGATCATCCTCGGCACGAACGCCTGGATGCCGTGGAAGACACCCCACACGTTGACGGCGAACGCCCACTGCCAGTCGTTCGGTTCGTGCTCCCACATCCGGCCCTCGGCGCCCGAGCCGACGCCCGCGTTGTTGCACAGGACGTGGACGGCGCCGTACGTGTCGTACGCCGACTCGGCGAGATCCAGGACCTGTTGGCGTACACCGACGTCGGCCACGCGCGCGTGCACATCGGCGCCGTCGGCGCGCAGGTCGGCGGCGGCCTTGTCGAGGGCGCCCTGCTCGACGTCGGCGAGGACCACCTTGAGCCCGTCGGCGGCGAACCGCCGCGCCATCGCGAGCCCGATCCCGCTCGCGGCCCCTGTGACGACGGCGACCTGCCCCTCCCTCAGCTCCATCAGACGCTCCCTTCCGGGGGCCCGTCATGGACCTGTTGCGGATCGTCGTAACGCTGGTGGATGTACGGCAACAGGGCGCGCGCGTCGACCCGTTCGACGACCTTGCCGCGCTGGTCGCTGGTCTTCTCGCCGATGGTGATGTCGACGAGGGTGCGTACGGGGAGGTCGGCGACCGGGTCGTACACGGACTCGCGCAGGACGACGTCTCCGGTGACGCGTTCGAGGCGGCGGACCTTCTCGTTGCGCAGGCAGTGCACGAGCACCGGGTCGGCGTCGAAGCCGGAACCGTCCACCGCGGGAAGGAACTTGAAGTAGAAGTCGGTCTTCCGGGTCGGCCCGGGGAGGGGCAGTTCCTCGGTGACCGCGCCGCGGACCTCGACGAAGGCGATACCGTACCGGGCGAGGGACGCGTGCACGACGAGGCCCACTCGTTCGACGGTGACCTCGCCGAGCTTCTTGGGTTCGCCGAAGACCTCACGGCCGCCGGTGAGGGCCCGTTCGTGGGTCATCGGCATGACCAGCGGGTACCAGCCCTCGACGCCGTCGTGCGCGGCGGCGACCGCGAACGAGCCCGCGCCCAGGGGGTATCCGGTCAGTTCGACCTTGCTTATGTTCACCCGGACCAGGGGCCGGCCCGTGGGCTTGAGGGGCGGCGGCAGGACCGCCGCGACCGCGTCCGGGTCGCTCTCCCAGACGGCCACCACACCGGTGGACCAGATGTCCGGGAGCTTTGCGCTCGCAGTGCGTGCGGCGGCGATCTCCGCCTCGGTCCGTGCGCCGTACCGTACGCGTGCCATACGCCGTACCGCCCTTCGTAGGCCGTCATCCGTCAGGCGGGCAGCACGCTTGCACCGGGCGGTCGAAAGGTCCATAGCCACGCGCGCGTGCGTTCGGCGGACCCGAACGGGCGGGCGGGACAGACCACCTGAGGGACAGGGCTGTCAGTGACGGCCCGTATCCTCAGTGACCATGCTCGAAGACCACTCGCCAGCAGTGTCCGCTGCCACTCCGTGGCCGGCCGCGTATCCCCAGGGGTATGCGGTAGTTGACGTGGAGACCACCGGTCTGGCCCGGGACGACCGGATAATCTCCGCGGCCGTCTACCGTCTGGACGCGCTCGGCGAGGTCGAGGACCACTGGTACACGATGGTCAACCCGGAGCGCGATCCCGGCCCAGTGTGGATCCACGGTCTGACGAGTGACGTACTGGAGGGCGCGCCCCTCTTCAAGGACATCGCCGAGGAGTTCGCGACCCGCCTGGAGGGCCGGGTGCTCGTCGCGCACAACGCGGTCTTCGACTGGCAGATGATCGCGCGGGAGTACGCGCGCGTGCAGATCGAGCCCCCGGTCCGGCAGCGGCTGTGCACCATCGCGCTCTCCAAGGAGCTGTCCCTGCCGCTGCCCAACCACAAGCTGGAGTCCCTGGCGGCGCACTTCGGTGTCGTGCAGCAGCGCGCGCACCACGCGCTGGACGACGCGCGCGTGCTCGCCGAGGCGTTCCGGCCGAGTCTGCGGGCGGCGGCGAGCAGCGGCGTACGGCTGCCGCTGCACGAGTGCCGGCCGCTGACCGAGTGGACCGCCGACCGGCCGGCGCCCCGGATCGGTCACCAGGGGGGCGGCTACAGCGGCTACGGGGCGGGCAGTTGGCGTCCCGCGCGCAAGCGGCCCGCGTGTCCGTACCCGAACCCGGGCCGGTTCGAGGACGGCAAGCCGCTCAAGCAGGGGATGCGGATCGCGTTCTCCGGGGACACGTCCATCGAGCGCGAGCTCCTGGAGGACCGTGCTGTGGAGGCCGGGCTGCATGTCGCCACGAGCCTGTCCCGGCTGACCAGCCTGCTCGTCACGAACGACCCGGACTCGGGCACCTCGAAGGTGGTCAAGGCCCGCCAGTTCGGCACGCCCGTGGTGGACGAGGCGGCGTTCGGGCAGTTGCTGCGGGACGTCGAGGCGGCCGACTGACGGTGCCCCGGTGACCGTACGGACGGGTGATTGCCGTACGACTCGCCCCGCGTCCGCTCGCCCGTGCCGGGCGGACGGCCCACCCTGTGGCGCATGGCGAGATGTGAAGTGTGCGGCAATGACTACGGCATGAGCTTCGAGGTGCACGCGCAGGGCGCGGTACACGTCTTCGACTGCTTCTCCTGCGCGATCCACCGCATGGCCCCGATCTGCGAGCACTGCCGGGTGCAGATCATCGGCCAGGGCGTGGAGGTCGAGGGCCACTGGTTCTGCGGCGGCCACTGTGCGCGGGCGGAGGGGAAGGTGGGGATCATCGACAAGGTCTGAGGACGGTCCGAGGACAGACCCCGCTGAATGCGCCCCACGACCGAGTTGTACGGTCGTGGGGTGTACCGCTTCCTGATGTCCCGGCAGTGGGTGATCCTCGCGTTGATCACCCTTCTCCTGATCCCCACGATGATCAGGCTGGGCATCTGGCAGATGCACCGCTACGAGATGCGCAGCGCCCGGAACCAGCTGGTCACGAACGCGCTGCACGCCAAGGCGGTCCCCGTGGAGCGGATCAGCACCCCCGGGCACGCGGTCACCCGCACGGAGAGGTACCGCACCGTCACCGCGACGGGCACCTTCGAGACCTCCAAGGAAGTCGTCGTCCGGCGCCGCACCAATGACGACGACGAGGTCGGCTTCCATGTACTCACCCCCTTCGTGCTGACGGACGGCAAGGTGGTGTTGATCAACCGTGGATGGATCCCGGCGAACGGCGCGCAGACCGCCTTCCCGAAGATCCCCGCGCCGCCGGGCGGCAGGACCACGATCACCGGGCGTCTGATGGCCGACGAGACGACCGCTGCGAGCGGCATCAAGGACATCAAGGGCCTGCCCGACCGCCAGATCATGTTGATCAACAGTGAGGAGCAGGCGAAGCGGCTGCATGCCCAGGTGCTCGGCGGCTATGTCGAGCAGACGGCGCCCGAGGCGAAGGGCGGCACCCCGGAGCAGATCTCCGACCCGGGCAAGGAAGACGCCCCGCTGAACTACGCGTACATGATCCAGTGGTGGCTGTTCGCCGCGGCCGTACCCGTCGGCTATGTCGTCCTGGCCCGCCGCGAGGCCCGCGACCGCCGGGAGGCGGCGGCGAAGGAAGCGGAGACGGCGGAGGCCGAGCCCGCGCCGGTGTGACCCCTCCTGTGCTTCACCCGCCCGGCCCCGACCTTGATTGCGTGGTCGATACTCAGGGAACCCGCACCCCGTGCACCCACGTATCGAGGACTACGCCCTCATCGGCGACGAACAGACAGCGGCCCTGGTCGGCATGGACGGCTCGGTCGACTGGCTGTGTCTGCCACGCTTCGACTCGGCGGCCTGCTTCGCGAGACTGCTCGGTGACGAGGAGAACGGCCACTGGCGCATCGCCCCCGCGGGCGCGGACCGCTGCACCCGCCGCGCCTACCGCCCCGACACCCTGGTCCTGGACACGGAGTGGGAGACCGACGAGGGCACGGTACGCGTCACGGACCTGATGCCCCAGCGCCACCGCGCCCCCGATGTCGTTCGCATCGTGGAGGGTCTGAGCGGCAAGGTCACCGTCCGGAGCAGGCTCCGTCTGCGCTTCGACTACGGGGCGGTCGTGCCGTGGGTGCGCAGGGCGGACGGGCACCGGGTGGCCGTCGCGGGTCCCGACTCGGTGTGGCTGCGCAGCGAACCCGAGGTCCGCACCTGGGGCGAGGACTTCAGCACCCTCTCGGAGTTCACCGTCGAGGCCGGTGAGAAGGTCGCCTTCGTCCTCACCTGGCATCCCTCGCACGAGCCGCGTCCGGCGCTCGTCGACCCGTACAAGTCGCTGCGGACCAGCGTCGTGGACTGGGTGCACTGGGCGGCCCGCTGCAGCTACGACGGCCCCTACAGGGACGCGGTCGTACGTTCCCTGATCACCCTCAAGGCCCTCACCTACCGCCCGACGGGCGGCATCGTCGCCGCGGCCACCACCTCGCTGCCCGAGGAGATGGGCGGCGTACGCAACTGGGACTACCGCTACTGCTGGCTGCGCGACTCCAGCCTCACCCTCGGCGCTCTCGTCACCGCGGGCTATCACAAGGAGGCCGAGGCCTGGCGCGACTGGCTGCTGCGCGCGGTCGCGGGCGATCCGGCGGACCTGCAGATCATGTACGGCGTGGCGGGCGAGCGGCGGCTGCCCGAGTTCGAACTGCCGCACCTCTCCGGCTTCGGCGACTCGGCCCCCGTACGGATCGGCAACGGCGCCGTCAACCAGCTCCAACTCGACGTCTACGGGGAGGTCATGGACTCCCTGTGGCTGGCACGGCGCGCGGGTCTGTCACCGAAACCGCACATGTGGTCGCTGCAGAGCATCCTCCTGGAGTGGCTGCGCGCGCAGTGGCGGCAGCCCGACGAGGGGCTGTGGGAGGTGCGCGGCGGGCGCCGCCATTTCGTGCACTCCAAGGTCATGGTGTGGGTGGCCGCCGACCGGGCCGTACGCACTTTGGAGGAGTACGCCGACCTCCCCGGGGACCTGTCGGGCTGGCGCGAGCTGCGGGACGCGGTGCACAAGGACGTGTGCGAGAAGGGCTACGACCCGGTACGCAACACGTTCACGCAGTACTACGGCTCGCAGGAACTCGACGCCGCCCTGCTGCTGATCCCCCGCTTCGGTTTCCTGCCGCCCGACGATCCCCGGGTCGTCGGCACGGTCGACGCGGTCCAGGCGGCGCTCGGCCACGACGGCTTCGTACGCCGCTACGACACCGCCGCCGACATCCCCGTGGACGGGCTGCCGGGCGACGAGGGCACCTTCCTGGCGTGCTCGTTCTGGCTCGTGGACGCGCTGTACATGACGGGCCGTACGAAGGAGGCCCGGGTGCTGTTCGAGCGTCTGGTGGGGCTCGCGAACGACGTGGGGCTGCTCGCGGAGGAGTACGACCCGGTGGCCGGGCGTCAGCTGGGCAACTTCCCGCAGGCGTTCAGCCACATCGGCCTGGTGAACACCGCCCTCACCCTGTTCGGGGACGAGAGGGCAGGATAGGGACCATGGATCTTGGACTGAAGGACCGGGTGTACGTCGTCACGGGGGCCACCCGTGGACTGGGCAACGCCGCCGCGCGCGAGTTGGTGGCCGACGGCGCGAAGGTCGTCGTCACGGGGCGGGACGAGCAGCGGGCCGCGGACGCGGCGGCCGAACTGGGGCCGAACGCGGTGGGCGTGGCCGTCCACAACGCCGACGCGGAGGCGCCCGGCCGGCTGATCGCCGCCGCGCGCGACCGCTTCGGGCGCTTCGACGGCATCCTCGTGAGCGTCGGCGGGCCGCCGCCCGGGTTCGTCGCGGACACCACCGACGAGCAGTGGCAGGCCTCGTTCGAGTCCGTGTTCCTCGGCGCGGTACGGCTCGCCCGCGCGGCGGCCGGGGAACTGGAGGCGGGCGGGGTCATCGGCTTCGTGCTGTCCGGTTCGGTGCACGAACCGATCCCCGGGCTGACGATCTCGAACGCACTGCGGCCCGGCCTGGCCGGCTTCGGCAAGTCCCTCGCGGACGAGCTGGGGCCGCGCGGCATCCGTGTCGTCGGACTGCTGCCCGCCCGCATCGACACGGACCGCGTGCGCGAGCTGGACGGGATGTCCGCGGACCCGGAGGCCACCCGGAGGGCCAACGAGACGCGGATTCCGCTGCGGCGGTACGGGACGCCGGACGAGTTCGGGCGGGTGGCGGCGTTCCTGCTGTCGCCGGCCGCGTCCTATCTGACGGGGATCATGGTGCCGGTCGACGGCGGCATGCGGCACGGGTTCTGACGAACCGTCAACCGACCCGCTCCGCACGGTGCTTGACACCCGTCAGCTGTACCTCCGTCGGCAGTGCGTCCAGGCCCGCCGAATCGCGGGCGTGGGCCAGGGCGTTGGCCGTCAGGTGGTCGAGGGCGACTCCGGGATCCACGTGCGGGTCCAGACCGAGCCGGACGCGGGCCTCGGGTGCCGTGCGGGTGCCGACGAGCCGCACGTGCGCGTGGGCCACGCCGTCCAGCTCGCCCGCGTC
This sequence comes from Streptomyces sp. NPDC050549, assembly GCF_040655035.1. Taxonomy (NCBI): domain Bacteria; kingdom Bacillati; phylum Actinomycetota; class Actinomycetes; order Kitasatosporales; family Streptomycetaceae; genus Streptomyces; species Streptomyces sp. NPDC050549. The sequence goes on along the minus strand of NZ_JBFAJD010000018.1, from coordinate 153,051 downwards.
GGTGGCGAGGACGCCTTCCAGGGCCCGGCCCCGCAGCAGCGCGCCCTCGCCGTCGCCGGTGCGGACGGCGACCTCGGTGAGCCGGCGCCGCCGCAGCACCGCGACGAGCCACCACAGCGCCAGCAGGACGAGGACGGCGAGCACCGCGAGCACCGTGGGCCACCACCAGCCGTCGTGCCGCCAGCGGGTCCGCCGGGCGTCGCTCAGGAGTACGTCGTGACGGCCGTCGTAGATCCACCAGGACGGCGGCTTCACTCCCAGCCCGACCGCCAGCACGGAGCCGCCGAGCACGACCAGCACGAGACCCACGACACCGATCACCACACGGTTGACCACCCTCAGCACCGCGTTCACCCCTTCCGTCCGGAACGGTCGACGCGCAGCGACAGCGCGAGCGGCCCGGCCAGCCCGAGTCCGGTGATCGCGTCGGTCAGCACGGCGTCCAAGTCGGCGCGTACATCGTCCAGTTCCCGGAAATGGGACACCGCGCGGACATCGGCTTTCGTCCGGCTCGTGCGTACCCGCACCGACTGCACGCCCGAGACCTCCATGGCCCGGTCGCGCAGCACCATCGCGGCGGCGGCGCGTTGCAGTCCGGCCCGGACGTCGGCGTGGGTGCGGCGCATCGGCAGCACCTGGCGCAGGCCGGGCGTGAGTGCGAGCACGATCAGCCAGAGGCCGAGGGCGGCGGCGATGCCGGCGCCGACGAGGACCCAGGTGCCGTCCAGGGGCCGTTCGGCGAGTTGCCGGGCCAGCTCGCGGCGCCAGTGCGCGGCGGGCCGTTCGGCGCGTACGGCGGTGATGTCGTAGAGCAGGGCGCCCGCGCCGGCGAGCAGCAGGACGGCGACGACGCCCGCGGGGACGCGGCGCGCCGACCAGAAGCGGCCGTCCTTGCCACCGCCGTCGACCTGGGGGGCGGGACCTCGGTCCGCCGCCGGGTCGTAGCCGCCGTGTCCGGGGTCGTTCTCCTTCTCGATGACCGGTAGTCGTTGGGTCGTGCCTTCGGAGCCTTGGGGCTCGCTCATCGCGTCCTCCCCTGTGCCGCGCGGTGTGCCTGTGCCGGATGCAGCCGTTCCACCTGAACGGCGACCTCGGGCACCTCCATGCCCACCAACGCGCGTACCCGCTGAACCACCTGTCGACGCACCCGAAGACAGCGGTCGCCGATGTCGCAGGGATAGTCGAGTTCGAGGTGCACGCGCACGCGTACCGCTTCGTGGTGTACGACGACGGTGGCATGCGGCGGCGCGGCGTCCGGGTGCAGCGGTCCCAGCGCCTCGCGGGCCGCCTGCACGGCGATCTTCGCCACGACCCGGTCGGCGATCCGGGTGGCACCCCGCTCACCGGGCGCGACGACCGCCAGGGGTCTGCCGCGTTCGTCGAGCGCGCCGGCCCCGCCGCTCACGGACGTCACCGCCGCCGGTCGTCGCGCGAGCGGAAGAAGTCGCCGAGTTCCAGGTCCCCTTCGAGGAACCGGCCGACGACGAACCCGATGGCGCCCAGGGCAGCCACCAGCAGGAACGCGCCGAACCCGCCGAAGTATCCGGCGAAGCCCAGCGCCATTCCGGCGATCATGCCGACCACGGCCCTGCTCATCCTGCGCTCCTCAGCTCGTTCGTCGGCCCACTGTCCATGAGGTCATCCGTCGACCCGGTCACTGGAGCCGGGGCTCCGGTTCCTCGTCCTCCTCGTCGGGCAGCTTCACATCGCTGACCGCGATGTTGACCTCTACGACTTCGAGTCCGGTCATCCGCTCCACGGCCGCGATGACGTTCTCCCGTACGGCCCGGGCGACATCGCCGATCGACACGCCGTAATCGACGACGATCTCCAGGTCGAGGGCGGTCTGCAGCTCGCCGACCTCGGCCTTCACGCCCCGGGACACCGATTTCGAACCGCCGGGCACCCGGTCGCGCACGGCCCCGAAGGTGCGGGACAGCCCGCTGCCCATGGCATGGACGCCCAGGACGTCCCGTGCGGCCAGCCCGGCGATCTTCTCCACGACCCCGTCGGCGATGGTGGTGCGCCCCCTGGACGCCGGGTCGCCGCCGCCTCGTTTGGTGGGGGTCTTACGGGTCTGCAGCGGCTCCTTCTCGCCGTCGGGGTCCTGCGTCCGGTTCCGTTCCGTCATGTCGGTCATCGCCGTGCGTCCCTTCGGTCGTCGTCCTTCGACCACGGTAAGTGCGCTTCCATTCTCTCGCGCCGGGGATGCGGCAGGCTGGAGGAATGACGGCGGACTCATGGACGCGAGCGGTACGGCAGCAATTGGGGCTCGGCAGGCTGCTGCCCCTGGGCGACAGGCGTGACGGCGCGTGGATCGCGGAGCGGGCGGCCGAGGCCGTGCTGCGGGGCGTGACGGAGCATGTACGGGGCGTGCGGCTGGGCGCGCTGCGCATCGCGCTCGCGGATCCGGAGGACGCCCAGGAGCCTGCCGTACCGCCACCGCCGGGGGCCCTGCCGCCCGGCCCATTGCGGATCACGGCCGACTTCGCGGCCGTGGCGACCGAGCCCCTTCCGACGACCGCTTCCCGGCTGCGCACGGCCCTGGCGAGGGCCGCGGCGGAGCGCCTCGGGCTGGTGGTGACGGAGGTTGATCTACAGGTGACAGCCCTGTTGGACCATATGGACGACGTTGACCGTGCGGACGGTGTGGATCACGCCGCGGCCGACATTGACCACGTTGATGACATTGACCAGACGGTCAATGTTGATGACGGCGGCGAGTCCCTGGTCATCGCGGCTGCGCTCGGCGTCCCGGGCGTGGCCCGGCTGACCGGTGTGCTGGGCGGGCTGGGGCGGGCGGTGCACATCGAGGAACGGCGGGACGAAGGTGCGCTGCCGCGGCTGCACGCGCGCGTGGAGGTCGCCGTGCACGCGGACCACCGGGCCCTGGAGGTGGCCCGGGGGGTCCGCGCGAAGGTCGGCGAGGTGCTGCCCGGTCACCCGACCGTGGCAGTACTCGTCACGAGGATCGACTGAACAGCGAGCGGCCGACGCCTATTCGCCGACGCCTGCCAGGTCCCGCAGCCGTCGCGCCTGGGCGGCGCGCTCGGCGGTGCGCTGATCGTCGTACGCCCCCCCCTGGACGCCCTGGAGCAGCGCCTTGGTCTCGATGACGGCGTCGCGCGGCGCGGCCAGCAGGGCCGTCGCCAGGTCGCGTACGGCGTCCTCGACCTGGTCGGCGGGGACGGCGATGTTGGCCAGGCCGGTGCTCACCGCTTCCTCGGCCGCGACAAAGCGCCCGGTCGCGCAGATCTCCAGCGCGCGGGCGTAGCCGACGAGCCCCACCAGCGGGTGGGTGCCGGTCAGGTCGGGCACCAGTCCGAGGCTGGTCTCGCGCATGGCGAACTGCACATCGTCGGCGACGACGCGCAGGTCACAGGCGAGGGCGAGCTGGAAGCCGGCGCCGATGGCATGCCCCTGTACGGCGGCGATGGACACGATGTCGCTGCGCCGCCACCAGGTGAAGCCCTCCTGGTACCCGGCGATGGCCTCGTCCAGCACGGCGTCGCTGCTGTGCGCGAGGTCGATGAACGACGGTTCGCCGTCGAAGCCCTCGGGCGTGAACGCCTGCCGGTCGAGTCCGGCCGAGAAGGACTTGCCCTCGGCACGCAGCACCACGACACGGACGGAGCCCGGCAGCAACCGCCCGGCCTCCGCCAACGCCCGCCACAGAGCAGGACTTTGAGCGTTGCGCTTGGCCGGGTTGGTCAGCGTCACCGTGGCGATCGCGTCGTCGACGGTGAGCCGTACCCCGTCCTTGTCGAGTACGGGACCGAGGTCCTTGTCGTCCTGTTCGGGCGAAGCCATGGGGCGCCTCCGATGTGTGCGGTCAACAGAGCAGAGCTAAGTGACTGCACAGTAACCACCCGGCCGGTCAGTCGTCCGACCGGGTGGCCACCATCGAAGCCGTCGAGCCGCTCGGGGTCAGGCCGAAGCCTTTTTGCCCCGGGTCGCCCCGCCACGCCCACGGAGCGTGACGCCCGACTCACTGAGCATCCGGTGTACGAAGCCATACGAGCGGCCGGTCTCCTCGGCCAGCGCCCGGATGCTCGCACCGGAGTCGTACTTCTTCTTCAGGTCTGCCGCGAGCTTGTCGCGCGCGGCGCCGGTTACCCGGCTGCCCTTCTTCAGAGTCTCGGCCACCCGTGCCTCCTCATGGGAAGTGCGCTCTTGGTCTCCTCATGATCACCCCTCCAAGCGTTCATGGCCACCCATTCGGCAAGGTCCGTAAGACAAGGTTTTGACGACAGGAGCGCGTCCCCACAAGTGGAATGTGGAATTCCTAACGGCCGCGTCCGTACGGCCGAACGAGTTGCTGCGCGAAATACCTGGTCAGAGACGCGGACCGGCCGAGCCCTTGTCGATAAAGGACTCGGCCGGAAAATTGATGTAGGACACACCTCGGTACGAGGAGATCTCACACAGATGGTGGATCACCGGTAGGCCGAATGATCCATACGCCGTTGATCAAGCATTCGATCAAGCCGGGGCGATCAGGCCAGGGCGACGAGATCCGCGTAGTCCGCGCCCCACAGGTCCTCGACACCGTCCGGCAGCAGGATGATCCGCTCCGGCTGCAGAGCCTCCACGGCTCCCTCGTCGTGGGTGACGAGGACGACGGCGCCCTTGTAGGTGCTCAGTGCCCCGAGGATCTCCGCGCGGCTGGCCAGGTCGAGGTTGTTCGTCGGCTCGTCCAGGAGGAGGACGTTCGCCGCGGACACGACCAGGGTGGCGAGCGCCAGGCGGGTCTTCTCGCCGCCGGAGAGGACTCCGGCGGGCTTGTCGACGTCGTCGCCGGAGAACAGGAACGAGCCGAGCGTCTTGCGGACCTCGACCAGGTCCAGGTCGGGGGCGGCGGAGCGCATGTTCTCCAGGACCGTGCGCTCCGGGTCGAGGGTCTCGTGCTCCTGTGCGTAGTAGCCGAGCTTGAGGCCGTGCCCCTTGATGACCTCACCGGTGTCCGGTTCCTCGACACCGCCGAGGAGCTTCAGGAGGGTCGTCTTGCCGGCGCCGTTCAGGCCGAGGATGACGACGCGCGAGCCCTTGTCGATGGCCAGGTCGACATCGGTGAAGATCTCCAGGGAGCCGTACGACTTCGACAGGCCCTCCGCCATGAGCGGGGTCTTGCCGCAGGGCGAGGGCTCCGGGAAGCGCAGCTTGGCGACCTTGTCGGAGACACGGACCGCTTCCAGCCCGGCGAGCAGCCGGTCGGCACGCTTGGCCATGTTCTGCGCGGCGACCGTCTTGGTGGCCTTGGCGCGCATCTTGTCGGCCTGCGAGTGCAGGGCGGCGGCCTTCTTCTCGGCGTTCTGCCGCTCGCGCTTGCGGCGCTTCTCGTCCGCCTCGCGCTGCTGCTGGTAGAGCTTCCAGCCCATGTTGTAGACGTCGATCTGGGCGCGGTTGGCGTCCAGGTAGAACACCTTGTTGACGACGGTCTCGACGAGGTCGGCGTCGTGGGAGATCACGATGAACCCGCCGCGGTACGTCTTCAGGTAGTCGCGCAGCCAGACGATCGAGTCGGCGTCGAGGTGGTTCGTCGGCTCGTCGAGCAGGAGCGTGTCCGCGTCGGAGAACAGGATGCGGGCCAGCTCGATACGGCGGCGCTGACCACCGGAGAGCGTGTGCAGGGGCTGGCCGAGCACGCGGTCCGGCAGGTTCAGCGCGGCGGCGATGGTGGCGGCCTCGGCCTCGGCGGAGTAGCCGCCCTTGGTGAGGAACTCGGTCTCCTGGCGCTCGTACTGCCGCATGGCCTTGTCGCGGGTGGCGCCGCTGCCGTTGGCGATGCGCTGTTCGTTCTCCCGCATCTTGCGGATCAGGGTGTCCAGGCCGCGCGCGGAGAGGATGCGGTCGCTGGCGACCACGTCCAGGTCGCCGGTGCGGGGGTCCTGCGGGAGGTAACCGACCTCGCCGGAGCGGGTGACGGTGCCGCCGGCGGGCTGGCCCTCACCGGCCAGGACCTTGGTCAGGGTGGTCTTGCCGGCGCCGTTGCGGCCGACCAGGCCGATGCGGTCGCCCTTGGCGATTCGGAAGGTCGCGGACTCGATGAGGACGCGGGCACCGGCGCGCAGTTCGATACCGGAGGCGGAGATCACGGTCAGACTCCAGAGCGGGGTCGTAGGCGGAAGGGGCGGCTGAGGACGTTCCCGCCGTCTAATGCGCGAGGAGAATGGCCATAGGCCAAGTCTAACGGGCGGGTGCAAGCGTTTTTTCTGTCCACGGCGGGTCGTTGCCGGGGGCGCGCGACCCTGGGTGATCCGGCCCACACGGTGCACGGCGATGAGCTGGGCGGTCCGGGCCGGCGCCCGGACGCGGCCGGGCGACGAGCGGCGCCGCGCCGTGACGAACGGCACGCGCCCGGGGCGGGCGTCCCCCGTTCGGTCCCTCGCCCGGCGCCTCCGCGCGGACGGCGGGCGAGGATGGCGCCAGGGGGGTCCACACGCGCGGAGAGCGGGGCCCATGCAGTTCGACGACGATGCCGCTCTGGACACCTCCGAGGTGCAGGACGTGCGCGGCAGCCGGATTCCCGGTGGACGCGCGACCGTGGGCGGGGGACTCGCGGGGCTGATCGCGCTGCTCCTGGGACTGTTCTTCGGTGTCGGCCCGGACAACCTCGGTTTGTCGTCGGGCAGCGACTCAGCCGTGGCGACCGCGTCCTCACCGGCCCAGGTGCAGTCGAGCTGCCGCACCGGACAGGACGCGAACACCAAGGAGGACTGCCGCGTCGTGGCGGTGGTCAACAGCGTGCAGGACTTCTGGGCGCAGGAGTTCCGGCGGCGCGGCGGAACGTACACCCGCTCCCCCACGGTCTTCTTCAGCGGGCAGGTCGCCACCGCGTGCGGGACGGCGACCTCGGCGGTGGGGCCGTTCTACTGTCCCGGCGACCGGAAGGTCTATCTGGACCTGGGGTTCTTCGACGAGCTGCGGACGAAGTTCGGCTCCAGCGGCGGCCCGTTCGCGCAGGCGTATGTCGTGGCCCACGAGTACGGGCACCACGTACAGGACCTGATGGGCACGCTCGGCAGGGCGCAGGACGGGCGGACCGGTGCGAACAGCAACGCGGTGCGGGTGGAGCTGCAGGCGGACTGCTACGCGGGGGTCTGGGCGCATCACGCGACGACCACGAAGGACGAGTCGACCGGGCGGCCGTTGATCACCAGCCTCACGGAGGCGGACATCCGGGACGGGCTGGACGCGGCGGCGGCCGTGGGCGACGACCGGATCCAGGAGCGATTCCAGGGCCGGGTCACGCCGGAGACGTGGACGCACGGCTCGGCGGCGCAGCGGCAGCAGTGGTTCCACCAGGGCTACCGGACCGGCGACATGGCGCAGTGCGACACCTTCCACTGAGGGTCGGGGCGCCGGTTCGCGGGGCGTTGTCAGTGGCGGGTGCAAGACTCGTCGAAAGCGATCGAAGCAGCGGAAAGACAGCAAAAGCACACGGCACCTGACAACACCGGATGCGCAAGGAAGTGATGGGCATGGCAGGCAAGGACAGCGGGCGTCCCAGCATCTACCCGTCCCTGCTGTACACGGACGCGAAGGCGGCGATCCGGCAGCTCACGGAGGCCTTCGGCTTCACCGGACTCGCGGTGTACGAGGGCGAGGACGGCTCGGTGATGCACGCCGAGCTGGTGCAGGGCAACGGCGCGGTGATGCTCGGCTCCAAGGGCCGCGGCGGGCGTTTCGACGAGGCGATGAAGACCGCGGGACCCGTCGGGGTGTACGTCGTCGTGGACGACGTCGACGCCCACCACCGACGGGCCGTGGAGCACGGCGCGGAGATCCTGATGCCCCCGACGGACCAGGAGTACGGATCCCGGGACTACATGGCCCGGGACATCGAGGGCAACATCTGGAGCTTCGGTGCCTACGCCCCGGAGATACCCGGGACGGCAGGTGCCTGACCCCGCCTAGCTGCCCCCCGTGTGCACCTGGAAGGCAGCCCGGCGTACGGCCTTGGCGAGCGCCGGGTCGGGGTGGGCCGCGGCGAGCGCGACCAGGACCTGCACGGTGCGCGGGTGCCCCACGGCGCGCACCTCGTCGAGGAGCATGGGGACGGTCGGCTGGATCGCGGACTCCAGGTGGCGCACGAGCAGCGGGGCCTCCCCGTGGTCGGCGACCGCGGCGGCGGTGTCGACCCACATCCAGGTGGCCTCTTCGCGGGTGAGGACCTCGTGGGCGTCCTCCGGGTCGATCCCGTCGTGCTCGGCGAGCCACAGCAGGGCGTACGGCCGCAGCGTCGCGTCGTCCACCGCCGCGCGGACGTCGGGCTCGGCGGGGGCGCCGACGACGCGCAGCGCCTCGAAGGCGAGGCCCCGCAGCAGGGCGTCCTCGCCGCGGGCGGCATCGATCAGCTCGCCGACCGCGCTGCCCACGGTGCGGGCGGCGAGCCAGGCGCGGTACTCGGCGCGGGCGGCGTTCGGGCGGAGCTGGGAGCAGCCGCGGAGCATGTCCTCGGCGGACTGCTCGATGTTCCCGGCGGGGCTCTGCGCGGCCACGCAGATCTGCTCCAGCTTGACCCAGACCGCCCAGCTGCCGAGCGGGGTGAGGGTGGCCTGGCCGTCGCCGTAGGTGAGGGCACCGACGGAGGCGAGGGCGTGCAGGGCCCAGTCGAGGAGGGCGTCGAGAGGGGTGTCGTCGGCCGGGGGCTGCTGGACCGGCTCGGGCTGCGGGCCGTAGGGGATCTCGCAGCGCTCGGTGCGCAGTTCGGTGACGCGTTGTCCGAGGAGGTCGAGGAGCTGGGCGACGGGGACGGGCCCGGCGGACAGCTGGAGGAAGGAGAGCACCTGAGGCATGGCCGAGACGACCTCGGCGACGGCGGAGGGCTCGTAATCCCGGGGTTCCGGGTGGGCGAGCGACCAGGCGTCGAAGAGGGCGACCCAGCCGCGCAGGACGGCGCTGTCGTCGCGGTCCCAGGCGCGCAGCCGCCAGCCGGGGCGGGCGCTGTCGCCGTGCACCTCGACGAGGCCGGCGAGGCGGGCGGTGTCCCAGTCGGCGCGGACCTGAGCCGGGGTCAGGCCCAAGTCCTCGGCCGCGAGTTCGGCGGTCGCTTCGGAGAGGGTGCCTTTGCCGTCGGGGCCGGCGCCGTCACGGCCGGGGCGTAGTGCGGCGTCGGCCCAGTGGGCGACGCGGGCCGCGCCGGCCAGGCCGGAGCGTGCCATTCTGGCCAGTTCCGCGGGGGCCGGTGTGCCCTCCGGAGGACGGGGCGCGGGGCGGCGCGAGCGCCGCTGGTTCATCGCTCGGGGGGCGGCGGCCAGGGGTCGCGGGCGAACGAGTCGAAGCCTGGAGTCGCGCGGGATACGGGACGTCACGGGTGCAGTCTTCCGGTTGACGGTCCGAAAACCCAAACGGAATGTCACGGCGGGCGACGGGGAGGGCCCGGGCAGGGGGTCCCGCGGGCTGCTGGGGGCCTGGTTCAGGCCAGTGGTACAGGGCTAAACGGAAGGTGGGAGGGGGGTGGGCCGGGGTCACATCAGCGGAGTCAGGAAGCGGCGCAGGATCTCCTCGTAGGCGGCCGGGTCGGCGTTCCACATGGCGCCGTGCGGGGCCCGGGCGACCGGCTGGAGGGTGATCAGGTCGGGGCGCCGGGCGGCGAAGCGCCGGGAGAGGGACCAGGGGGCGACGGTGTCGTCGGGGCCGTGGAAGATCAGGGTCGGGACCTTGAGCCGGGCGGGGTCGGCGGCCTCGGCGATGCGGTCGCCGTGCAGACCGGTGCGGCCCTGGGCGGCGCGGACCGCGAGCGGCAGCAGCGCGCCCGGGGTGCGCCGGGCGGTGGCGAGGGCGCGCAGCGTCGTCTCCCAGTCGAGCACCGGCGAGTCCAGCACCAGGCCGGAGACGCGGTTGCGCATCCCGGAGTGGGCGGCGGCGCGCAACGCCATGGTGGCGCCGGTGGACCAGCCGTACAGGACGACGTGCTCGGCGCCGTAGCGCACGGCGTAGCGGATCGCCGCGTCCAGGTCGCGCCACTCGGTCTCGCCGAGGTGACCGAGGCCGTCGGGGTTGCGGGGTGCGCCGAGGTCGCCGCGGTAGGCGGGGGCGAGGACCGGGAAGCGGTTGCGGTGCAGGAACTCCATGACGTTCAGGGCGAGTTCGCGGGTGGTGGCCAGGCCGTGCACCGCGATCACCCAGGTGCTGCGCGCGCCGGGTACGAACCACGCGGGCAGGGAGCCGAGTTCGCCGGGGATGTCGATGTCGGCGTGGTCGAGGCCGAGGGCGGCGCTCGGGTTGCCGATGTGGACGTTGGGGGTGAGCCACACCTTGTCGCGGGGGTGCAGGGTGCCGTGGGTGACGCGTTCGAGGCGGCGTACGACGGCGTCGGCGGAGTGGGGCGCGGTGTCGATCACGTGACCGACGACCGCGTGGGAGCCGTCACCGGCGAGGCCGTAGATGCCGGGGCGCAGGGAGGCCAGGTCCCGGGTGAGGGTGATCTGCCCGGCGGCGGTGGCGTGCACCGTGAGCCGGGGTTCGGTCGGCAGGGGACGGCCGGGCGGCGCCTTCAGCGCGGCGTCGCTGGCGTACCGCCCGGCGGCGACGCCCACCGCACCGGCCGCGAGGGCCACGGAGACGGCCGCGGCCGTCGCTTTGACTGTGCGCACGGCTCCAGTGTCCCGGCGGACCCGCCCGGCGGCCAGCCGAAGGCGGCACAGGGTCGACGCGGGCCGCGAAGGTATCGCGGGCCGCCGAAGCGAGCGAGAGGCGCCGCGGGCGGGTCACCCCCGCTGCCCATACCCCCGCAACCGCTCCCCCGCCTCCGCCACCTGCTCCCCCGACAGCAGCGTCGGCGACAGCCCGGGCACCGACGACGCCGTCAGCCACAACCGGCACATCCACTCCAGCTGGGCCGTGCGGTCGAACGCCTGGTCCAGGGAGGCACCGTAGGCGATCGTGCCGTGGTTCTGGAGGAGGCAGGCGGAGCGGTCGGCGAGGGCTTGGAGCATGTTCTCGGCCAACTCCTCGGTGCCGTATGTCGCATACGGGGCAACCCGGACCGGGCCGCCGAGGGCGCCGGACATGTAGTGGATCGAGGGGAGTTCGGGGACGAGGGTCGAGACGGCCGTCGCGTGGACGGCGTGGGTGTGGACGACGGCGCGGGCGTCGGTGCTGCGGTACACGGCGAGATGCATGGGCAGTTCGCTCGTCGGGAGGAGGGTGCCGAGTACCTGTCGGCCTTCGAGGTCGGCGCCGACCGTGTCGTCGGGTGTCAGCCGGTCGTAGGGCACGCCCGAAGGCGTGACCAGGACGATGTCGCCGACGCGCACCGAGACGTTCCCGGAGGTGCCGACCACCAGGCCGTCGGACACCGTCCGGCGGGCCGTCGCGACGAGTTCGCCCCAGGCCTGCGCCTCCTCGGGGCGCACACGCCTGCGCCACGGCTCCCCCACAGCCTGTGCGCCCTCCCCGACTTCCCGTCCGCCCCGCTCGTCCCGCCGCCGCTCAGCCATGCCGCGATCCTGCCAGCCGGTTCTCCAACACGCGCTCGGGCGCGGGCACTTTAAGCCGGAAGCCGCATCTCCGAAAGAGTACATATAGGCATGTAACGCCCACTCAGGCCGCTTGGCCGGAGACCGATCGGCGTCGACAGATCTTCCAATAGCCTCTGGGGGATTTGTCGTACACGCCGCCATTCCCGGGGGAAACATGGCCCGTGATCGCAAACCGTCCCGTCATCGCGCCCGCCTCGTCGCGGCCGTCACTGCGCTCGCCGCCGGCGGAACCGCGCTCGCGCTCGCCGAGATTCCGGCCGCCGCCGCGAGCCCCGCCAAGGGCCACGACGTCTCCTCGCACCAGAAGAACGTCAACTGGCCGAGCGCGAAGGCGAAGGGCGCCACCTTCGTCTACGTCAAGGCGACCGAGTCCACCGACTACGTCAGCCCCTACTTCACCCAGCAGTACAACGGCGCCCGGGCAGCCGGCATCATCCGGGGCGCCTACCACTTCGCGCTCCCCGACAAGTCGTCGGGCACGACCCAGGCCGCGTACTTCGTGGCGCACGGCGGCGGCTGGAAGGCGGACGGCTGGACGCTGCCGCCGGCGCTCGACATCGAATACAACCCGTACGACAAGAAGCACGGCTGCTACGGCCTGAGCAAGGCGAGGACGGTGAGCTGGATCAAGGCCTTCAGCGCCGAGGTGAAGCGGGAGACCGGCCGTCGTCCGGTGATCTACACGACCGCCCACTGGTGGAACACCTGCACGGGCGGCAGCACCGCCCTGGCCTCGACACACGCGCTGTGGATCGCCCGCCACGAGTCGGCGGACACGGGCCCGCTGCCCGCCGGCTGGTCGTACTGGACCTTCTGGCAGTACGACAACAGCGGCGGCCTCCCGGGTGATCAGAACCTCTTCAACGGGTCCTTGAGCCAACTGAAGAAGTTCGCCCGCGGCTACTAGCCCGTACAGACACTTTGGAGACCCCCTCAGTTCATCTTCCGTTCACCCAGGTTTCCTACGGTCAACGCAACAATGACCTCGAACGATTGCCTGGGTAAATGGAAAGCTTCTCGCTGATTCTCGCGATTGTGGTAGTCACCGCACTCGCGTTCGATTTCACGAACGGTTTCCACGACACCGCCAACGCGATGGCCACCACCATCTCGACCGGTGCACTCAAGCCCAAGGTCGCGGTGGCCATGTCGGCCACCCTCAACCTGGTGGGCGCTTTTCTCTCCGTGGAGGTCGCCAACACGATCTCCAAAGGTCTCGTCGATGAGAGCGGCATCCGTCCCGAGGTCATCTTCGCCGCCCTGGTCGGTGCGATCCTCTGGAACCTGGTGACCTGGCTCGTCGGCCTGCCGTCCAGTTCCTCGCACGCCCTGATGGGCGGTCTGATCGGCGCCACCATCGCCTCGGCCGGCACCGGCGCGGTCCACGGCGACGTCCTGGTCACCAAGGTGCTCCTGCCCGCGGTCGCGGCCCCGATCGTCGCGGGTGTCGCGGCGATGCTCGCCACCCGGTTCTCGTACACGCTGAGCCGGAACTCGGACGGCAAGGCCGCCGACAAGGGCTTCCGGGTCGGCCAGATCGCCTCCGCCGGACTGGTCTCGCTGGCCCACGGCACGAACGACGCGCAGAAGACGATGGGCATCATCACTCTGGCGCTGATCGCCGGCGGTTCCATCGCCCCCGACTCGGACCCGCCCACCTGGGTCATCCTCTCCGCGGGCCTCGCCATCGCGATGGGCACCTACATCGGCGGCTGGCGCATCATCCGTACCATGGGCAAGGGCCTGACCGACCTCCGGCCGCAGCAGGGCTTCGCCGCCCAGACCAGCGCCGCCGCGGTCATCCTGGCCTCCTCGCACATCGGTTTCTCGCTCTCCACCACGCACGCCGTCTCCGGCTCCGTGATGGGTGCCGGCCTGGGCCGCAAGGGCGGTGTCGTCCGCTGGTCGACCGCCACCCGGATGTTCGTCGCCTGGGGTCTGACGCTGCCGGCCGCCGCGCTGGTCGGGGCGCTCGCCGAGTCCGTGACCGACCTCGGCGACTGGGGCACCGCGCTGGTGGCCGTCTTCCTGATCGCCTCCAGCACCGCGATCTGGCTGCTCTCCCGCCGCCAGGTGGTCGACGCCTCGAACGTCAACGAGTTCGAGGAGCCTGCCGGTGTGGTGACCGCCGCGATCGCCGCCGTCACCCCGCCCCCGTCGGTCGCCCTCTCCGAAGGCCTCACGGCGACGATCCCCTCGCCGCCCGCGACCCCGGCCCCCGTCGTGAAGTCCGACCCGGCGACCCCGCCGGCCGCCGCCGTCTGAGCCCGCGCCCCCGGTTGGAAGGAACGAATCAGCATGGACATCGACTGGGCAGCCCTCGGCTCCGTCTTCGGCGTCAGCCTCGTGGTCACCGTGGCCCTGGTGGCCGTCTTCACCCTCGGCATCACCGCCCTCTCGCGCCGCGAACGGGCCACCGCCCAGGGCGACTCCGCGACCCTCGCCCTGACCGGCGCGTACGCCTGCTTCGCGGCCTGCGCGGCGGCGGTGGCGTACGGGATCTACATCATCGTGGCCTGACCGGCCGCCAGTTGGACCCACCGTGGGGTGCGGGACGGATCACCGAACCGCACCCCACGTCTTCGTGCCCCCTCCGACGACCCGCGTGTGGGCATCAGCACACTCCTCCCCCGCAGGTCAACAGCAAGTTGACGCCCCTTCCAACCCCGTGGTGGACTGCCGGAGCCATGTACGGCGGCAGGAGAGGAAGCCGGTGCGAATCCGGCGCGGTCCCGCCACTGTCACCGGGGTAGACAACCCCGGGAGCCAGGAACTCTCACCGCCGGTCTCGTCGAACCAGGGCGTGGACACCCTGAGTGAGGACATATCGCCATGCTCGGCTGCCGTTCGAGGTCCCGTACCAGCGCAGTGTCCGACTCAGCGACCGGCTGAGCCGATGCGTGCCGATCGCGTCTTCGCGTACGGCGCCGCCGCCGGCCTTCTCGGCGACCATCTGCTCGGCGATCCCCGCCGCGGGCATCCGGTCGCCGCGTTCGGCCGCGCCGCAGGTGCCGTGGAACAGCTGTTGTGGCGCGACCACCGAGGCTGGGGCGCCCTGCACACCGCCGTGTGCGTGGGCGGCACCGTCTCCCTCGCCACCGTAGCCACTTCGGCCCTGCGACCGTCCCGTACGGCCTCTGCCGCCCTCACCGCCGCCGCCACCTGGGCGGTCGTCGGCGGGACCTCGCTCGCGCGCGAGGCCGGGACCATCGGGCGGGCGCTGGAGGCCGGTGACATCGAGGCCGCGCGGGCGCGCCTGCCGCACCTCTGCGGCCGCGACCCGCAGGCCCTCGACGCCGACGGGATCGCCCGGGCCGTCGTCGAGTCCGTCGCCGAGAACACCTCCGACGCGGTGGTGGGCGCCCTGGTGTGGGGCGGCATCGCGGGTGTCCCGGGTCTGCTCGGCTTCCGGGCCGTGAACACCCTGGACGCCATGGTCGGCCACAAGTCGGCCAAGTACCGTCGCTACGGCTGGGCTTCGGCCCGCCTCGACGACGTGGCCGGCTGGCCGGGCGCCCGCCTCACCGCCGCCCTCGCGACCGTTGCGGGCGGCGACCCGCGCGGTGCCGTACACGCCTGGCGCACCGACGCCCGCAAGCACCCGAGCCCCAACGCCGGTCCCGTGGAGGCCTCCTTCGCGGGTGCCCTCGGCGTGCGACTGGGCGGGACGCTCTCCTACGGCGGCCGGGTCGAGCACCGGCCCGTGCTCAACGGCGACGGGCGCGCCGTCGCCGTACCGGACATAGACCGTGCCGTACGGCTGTCCCGGCGCGTCGGCTGGCTCGCGTTCGGGGTCAGTGTCGCCGGGCGGCTGCTGGTGAAGGGACGGAAGTCATGAGCGGCGGCGGGCTGTTGGTCGCGGGCACCACCTCGGACGCCGGGAAGAGTGTCGTCACCGCCGGGATCTGCCGGTGGCTGGTGCGGCAGGGCGTGAAGGTCGCGCCCTTCAAGGCGCAGAACATGTCCCTCAACTCGTTCGTCACGCGCGAAGGTGCCGAGATCGGCCGGGCGCAGGCCATGCAGGCGCAGGCCTGCCGCATCGAGCCGACCGCGCTGATGAATCCCGTGCTGCTGAAGCCGGGCGGCGACCGCACCAGTCAGGTCGTGCTCATGGGCAGGCCCGTGGGCGAGATGAGTGCGCGCGGCTATCACGGCGGGCGGCAGGAGGCGCTGCTCGGCACCGTGCTGGACTGTCTCGCCGAGTTGCGGGGCACGTATGACGCGGTGATCTGCGAGGGGGCGGGCAGTCCCGCCGAGATCAATCTGCGGCGGACCGACATCGTCAACATGGGTATCGCACGCAATGCCGGGCTACCCGTTCTTGTCGTCGGGGACATCGACCGCGGCGGCGTCTTCGCCTCCTTCTTCGGGACCGTCGCACTGCTCGGCCCGGAGGATCAGGCCCTCGTCGCCGGGTTCCTCGTCAACAAGTTCCGGGGCGATGTGTCTCTCCTGGAGCCGGGGTTGGAGATGCTGCACGGCCTCACCGGGCGCCGGACGTACGGCGTGCTGCCGTTCCGGCACGGGCTCGGCATCGACGAGGAGGACGGGCTGCGCATCTCGCTGCGCGGGACCGTCCGCGAGTCCAGCACCGCGCCGCCGGTCGGCGAGGACGTGCTGCGGGTCGCCGTCTGCGCGATCCCGCTCATGTCCAACTTCACGGACGTGGACGCGCTGGCCGCCGAACCGGGTGTCGTGGTGCGGTTCGTGGACCGGGCGGAGGAGCTGGCCGACGCCGATCTCGTCGTGATCCCCGGGACCCGGGGGACGGTGCAGGCGCTGGAGTGGCTGCGGGAGCGCGGTCTCGCCGACGCCCTCGTCCGCAGGGCCGCCGAACAGCGGCCGATCCTCGGCGTCTGCGGCGGCTTCCAGATCCTCGGCGAGCACATCGACGACGAGGTCGAGAGCCGGCGGGGCTCGGTCGACGGACTCGGAGTACTTCCCCTGCGCGTGCGGTTCGCGCACGAGAAGACCCTCACCCGACCCGTCGGCGAAGCCCTCGGCGAGCGGGTGGAGGGGTACGAGATCCATCACGGTGTCGCCCAACTGACCGGCGGGGAAGCCTTCTTGGACGGCTGCCGGGTCGGTCGGACCTGGGGCACCCACTGGCACGGTTCGCTGGAGTCGGACGGGTTCCGGCGGGCGTTCCTGCGCGAGGTGGCCGCCGCCGCGGGGCGCCGGTTCGTACCGGCCGCCGACACCTCGTTCGCCGCGCTGCGCGAGGAGCAGCTCGACCGGCTCGGCGACCTGATCGAACAGCACGCGGACACGGACGCGCTGTGGCGGCTCATCGAGTCCGGCGCGCCACAAGGACTGCCTTTCATTCCACCGGGAGCGCCCGCATGAGCACAGTGTTGTTGTTGTCGACCGCCGACACGGATCTGCTGGCGGCGCGTGCCTCCGGCGCCGGGTACCGGATCGGCAACCCGTCCCGCGTGGACGCCTCCGAGGAGTTGCCCGCGCTCCTCGCCGGCGCGGACATCGCCGTCGTACGGCTGCTCGGCGGCAAGCGGGCCTGGGAGGACGGGCTCGCCGCGCTCAAGGCCTCGGGTATCCCGACCGTGCTGCTGGGCGGGGAGACCGTCCCCGACGCCGAGCTGATGGCCGAGTCGTCGGTACCGGCGGGTGTGGTGGCCGAGGCGTTGCGCTATCTCGTCGAGGGCGGGCCTGACAACCTCACCGAACTCGCCCGCTTCCTCTCGGACACCGTGCTGCTCACGGGCGAGGGCTTCGAAGCGCCGCAGAAGATGCCCGAGTTCGGCGTCCACGGCGAGCGTGCCTTCGTCGAGGGCCGCCCGACCGTCGGCGTGCTCTTCTACCGGGCGCATCACCTCTCCGGCAACACGGCCTTCGTGGACACCCTGTGCGAACAGATCGAGGCGAAGGGCGCCAACGCCCTTGCCGTGTACTGCGGTTCGCTGCGCGGTGCCGACTCCGGGCTGTACGAGATCCTCGGCAGGGCGGACGCCCTGATCGCCACCGTCCTCGCCGCGGGCGGTACGCACGCCTCGCAGGCCTCGGCCGGCGGTGACGAGGAGGCCTGGGACATCGGCGCGCTCGCCGACCTCGACGTGCCTGTGCTGCAAGGACTCTGCCTTACGTCGTCCCGCTCGGCCTGGGACGAGTCCGACGCCGCCCTCTCCCCCATGGACGCGGCGATGCAGGTCGCGATCCCCGAGTTCGACGGGCGGCTGATCACCGTCCCCTTCTCCTTCAAGGAGCAGGGCCCGGACGACGTCCCGGTCTACGTCGCCGACCCCGAGCGGGCCGCGCGGGTCGCCGGAATCGCCGTACGGCACGCGAAGTTGAAGCACAAGCCGAACGCCGAGAAGAAGCTCGCGGTCGTCTTCACCGCCTACCCGACCAAGCACTCGCGCGTCGGCAACGCGGTCGGCCTGGACACGCCCGCGTCGGCGATCCGGGTGCTGGACGCGCTGCGGGACGCCGGGTACGGAGTCGACGAACACCCCGACAACGGGGACGAGTTGATCCACCGGCTCATCAATGCCGGTGGGCATGACGTGGAGTGGCTCACCGAGGAGCAGCTGGCCGCCGCGCCCGCGCGGGTACCGCTCGCCGACTACCGGGCATGGTTCGACAAGCTCGAACCCGACCTCAGGCAGAGGATGTCGGACGCGTGGGGCGAGCCGCCGGGCAGCCTCTACGTCGACGGCGACGACATCGTGCTCGCGTCCCTCCAGTTCGGGAACGTCGTCGTGATGATCCAGCCGCCGCGCGGCTTCGGGGAGAACCCGATCGCGATCTACCACGACCCCGACATGCCGCCGTCGCACCACTACATGGCCGCGTACAGGTGGCTGGACGACAGCTTCGGCGCGGACGCGATCATCCACATGGGCAAGCACGGCACCATGGAATGGCTGCCCGGCAAGGGACTTGGGCTCAGCAGTGGCTGTGCGCCGGACGCCGTACTCGGTGAACTCCCCCTGATCTACCCGTTCATCGTGAACGACCCGGGCGAGGGCACCCAGGCCAAGCGGCGCGGGCACGCCACGGTCGTCGACCACCTGGTGCCGCCGATGGCGCGTGCCGACACGTACGGCGACCTGGCGAAGCTGGAGCAACTCCTCGACGAGTACGCCCTGGTGTCCGACCTGGACCCGACGAAGGCACCGGCCGTCCGCGCGCAGATCTGGACGCTGGTGAAGGCGGCCGAGCTGCACCACGACCTGCATGTGGACGACCAGCCGGACGACGCGGCGTTCGACGAGTTCGTGATGCACATCGACGGCTATCTGTGCGAGATCAAGGATGTGCAGATCCGCGACGGCCTGCACATCCTCGGCGGCGGCCCGGTCGGCGAGGCTCGTGTGAACCTCGTGCTGGCCGTGCTGCGCGCCTCGCAGGTGTGGGGCGGACAGGCCAACGCGCTGCCGGGGCTACGGGCTTCGCTGGCGGAGCATTTCGGGCTCGACGAGAAGGAGTTGCTGGCCGAGCCCGGCGCTCCCCTGAAGGTGCCGGTGGAGCTGACGGATCTCGTCGAGGGACCGGCCCGTTCGGCGGCCGACGCGATCGATCTGCTGGAGCAGCTGTGCCGCCGGTTCGCGGAGGGCATGGAGGCCCAGGAGTGGGACGTCACCGCCGTCCCGGCGCTCGTGCGTTCCGTCATCGGCGCCGAACTCCCGGCCGCCGTGGCGGTGTTGGAGTTCGCCTGCGACGAGGTGGTCCCCCGGCTCACCCGCACCACCGACGAGATCGACCACATCCTCAAGGCCCTGGACGGCGGTTACGTCCCGGCGGGGCCTTCGGGCTCCCCGACCCGCGGGCTGGTCAACGTCCTGCCGACCGGCCGCAACTTCTACTCGGTCGACCCCAAGGCCATTCCGTCCAGGCTGAGTTGGGAGGTCGGGCAGGCGCTGGCGGACTCGCTCGTGCAGCGGTACCTCCAGGACAACGGCGAGTTCCCCAAGTCCGTCGGCCTCACGGTGTGGGGCACTTCGGCGATGCGCACCCAGGGCGACGACATCGCCGAGATCCTCGCGCTGCTGGGCTGCCGTCCGGTCTGGGACGACGCCTCGCGCCGGGTGACCGGCTTCGAGATCGTGCCGGTCACGGAGCTGGGCCGGCCGCGCATCGATGTCACGGTGCGCATCTCCGGCTTCTTCCGGGACGCGTTCCCGCACGTCGTCGGACTGATCGACGACGCGGTACGGGCCGTGGCCGACCTGCCGGAACCCCCCGAGTCCAACTACGTCCGCGCGCACGCCGACGAGGACACCGCCGAGCACGGCGACCGCCGCCGTGCGACGGCCCGCATCTTCGGTTCCAAGCCGGGCGCGTACGGCGCCGGTCTGCTGCCGCTGATCGACGCCCGCAACTGGCGCAGCGACGCGGACCTCGCCGAGGTGTACGCGGTGTGGGGCGGCTACGCCTACGGGCGCGGCCTGGACGGGCGGGCGGCACGCGGGGACATGGAGACGGCGTTCCGCCGAATCGCCGTAGCGGCGAAGAACGTCGACACCCGTGAGCACGACCTCGTCGACGCCGACGACTACTTCCAGTACCACGGCGGCATGGTCGCCATGGTCCGCCACCTCACCGGCGCCTCCCCCGAGGCGTACGTCGGCGACTCGGCGACTCCGGACCAGGTGAAGACGCGCACGCTCGGCGAGGAGACCCACCGGGTATTCCGCGCCCGGGTGGTCAACCCCCGCTGGATGGCAGCGATGCGGCGGCACGGCTACAAGGGCGCCTTCGAGATGGCGGCGACCGTCGACTACCTCTTCGGCTACGACGCGACGGCCGGGGTCGTCGACGACTGGATGTACGAGAAGCTCAGCGCGGAGTACGTCTTCGCCCCGGAGAACCGGGACTTCATGAAGAAGTCCAACCCGTGGGCGCTGCGCGGCATCACGGAACGGCTCCTCGAAGCCGCCGAGCGCGGTCTGTGGGCCGGGCCGGACGCGGACACGCTGGAGCGACTGCGGGCCACCTATCTGGAGCTCGAAGGCGACCTGGAGGGCGACGACCAGTGACAACTCCCTTTCCGTTCACGGCCGTTGTCGGCCAGGACGACCTGCGGCTCGCGCTGCTGCTGAACGCCGTGTCGCCGGCGGTCGGCGGGGTGCTGGTGCGCGGCGAGAAGGGCACGGCCAAGTCGACGGCCGTACGCGCCCTTTCGGCGCTGCTGCCGGAGGTCGCCGTCGTCCCCGGCTGCCGTTTCTCCTGCGACCCCGCCGCACCCGACCCGGCCTGCCCGGACGGACCGCACGAGACCGGACCCGGCACCCAACGCCCGGCCCGCATGGTCGAGTTGCCGGTCGGCGCCTCCGAGGACCGGCTCGTCGGCGCGCTCGACATCGAGCGGGCGCTCGCCGAGGGCGTCAAGGCCTTCGAGCCGGGCCTGCTGGCCGACGCGCACCGCGGCATCCTCTACGTCGACGAGGTCAACCTCCTCCACGACCACCTGGTCGACCTGCTGCTGGACGCGGCGGCGATGGGCGCGTCGTACGTCGAACGCGAGGGCGTCTCCGTCCGGCACGCCGCCCGCTTCCTGCTCGTCGGCACCATGAACCCCGAAGAGGGCGAACTGCGCCCGCAGTTGCTCGACCGCTTCGGGCTGACCGTGGAAGTAGCGGCCTCGCGGGAGCCCGATCAGCGGGTCGAGGTCGTCCGGCGCAGGCTCGCCTACGACGACGATCCGGCCGGATTCACCGAGCGCTGGGCGGACGAGGAGTCCTCCGTACGGGCCCGGATCATCGCCGCGCGTGCGCTGTTGCCGTCCGTGCGGCTGGGCGACGGGGCGCTGCGGCAGATCGCGGCGACCTGTGCCGCCTTCGAGGTGGACGGTATGCGTGCCGACATCGTGATGGCGCGTACGGCGACCGCGCTGGCCGCCTGGGCCGGGCGGACCGACGTGCTCGCCGAGGACGTACGGCAGGCCGCGCTGCTCGCGCTGCCGCACCGCAGGCGGCGAAATCCCTTCGACGCGCCGGGACTTGACGAGAACAAGCTCGACGACACGTTGGAGGAGTTCGCCGAGCAGGAGCAGGCGCCCGAAGACGACGATCCCGGGCCGGACGGCCCGGGTGGCGGCGGTGGGCAATCGCCCGAGGACGACTCGGACGGCCCTCAGGGCGGCGACACCGGTGCGCAGCCGGAGGCCGGCGAGGGCGGTCGGCCGCAGAACTCCGGGGAGCAGCAGCCCGTACGCGCCTCCGAACCCTTCCGCACCAAGGCGTTGAGCGTGCCGGGCATCGGCGAGGGTGCCGCCGGGCGGCGCTCGCGGGCGCGGACCGAGCACGGGCGGACCACGGGGGCCCGGCGGCCCCGAGGGGCGCTCACCAAGCTGCACTTGGCGGCGACCGTGCAGGCGGCGGCACCGCATCAGCTGGCGCGTGGGCGGGCCGGGCGCGGTCTGGTCGTGCGCCGGGACGATCTGCGGCAGGCGACGCGGGAGGGGCGTGAGGGCAACCTCGTGCTGTTCGTCGTGGATGCCTCCGGGTCGATGGCGGCCCGGCAGCGGATGAGCGCGGTCAAGGGCGCCGTACTGTCGCTGCTGCTCGACGCGTATCAACGGCGGGACAAGGTGGGTCTGGTGACCTTCCGGGGGTCCGCCGCCGATGTCGCCCTGCCGCCGACCTCCTCCGTGGACGCCGCCGCCGTACGGCTGGAGTCGTTGCCGACCGGTGGGCGGACTCCGCTCGCGGCCGGGCTGCTGAAGGCGCGGGACGTGCTGCGGGTGGAGCGGTTGCGGGATCCCGCGCGGCGGGCGCTGGTGGTCGTGGTGACCGACGGGCGGGCCACCGGTGGTCCTGAGCCGGTCGCGCTGGCCGGGCGGGCGGCGCGGTTGTTCGCGGCCGACGGGGTCGCCTCCGTGGTCGTGGACTGCGAGTCCGGGCCCGTACGGCT
Organism: Streptomyces sp. NPDC050549; assembly: GCF_040655035.1. Lineage (NCBI taxonomy): Bacteria > Bacillati > Actinomycetota > Actinomycetes > Kitasatosporales > Streptomycetaceae > Streptomyces > Streptomyces sp. NPDC050549. Next base: position 130,693 of record NZ_JBFAJD010000018.1, on the reverse strand, counting down.
GGGTCTGGCACGGCAGTTGGCCGGTGAGCTGGAGGGTACGGCGGTGACGCTGGACGAGTTGCGGGCCGACTCGATCGCCGGGCTGGTCAAGGACGTACAGAGGAGGGCCGCGTAATGCCGCAGGGGCAGCCGAGTGTCGTACCGGACGACGGACTGACGACCCGTCAGCGGCGCAACCGGCCGTTGGTGGTCGTGCACACGGGCATCGGGAAGGGCAAGTCCACCGCCGCCTTCGGGCTGGCGTTGCGGGCCTGGAACCAGGGGTGGCCGATCGGGGTGTTCCAGTTCGTCAAGTCGGCGAAGTGGAAGGTCGGCGAGGAGAACGCCCTTCGGGTGCTGGGGGCTTCCGGCGAGGGCGGGTCCGTCGACTGGCACAAGATGGGCGAGGGCTGGTCCTGGGTGCAGCGCGACTCCCAGATGGACAACGAGGAGAAGGCGCGCGAGGGCTGGGAGCAGGTCAAGCGGGATCTCGCCGCCGAGACGTACCGGCTGTACGTGCTCGACGAGTTCGCGTACCCGATGCACTGGGGCTGGGTCGACACGGACGAGGTGATCTCCGTACTGCGGGACCGTCCGGGGACGCAGCACGTGGTGATCACCGGGCGGAACGCGCCGGAGAAGCTGGTCGACTTCGCCGATCTCGTGACCGACATGTCGAAGGTCAAGCACCCGATGGACACGGGGCAGAAGGGGCAGAGGGGCATCGAGTGGTGATGTCTTCCGTGCCTCGGCTGGTCATTGCCGCGCCCTCATCGGGCAGCGGCAAGACCACCGTCGCCACGGGGCTGATGGCCGCGTTCGCCGCGCGGGGGCTCGCCGTGTCCCCGCACAAGGTCGGGCCGGACTACATCGACCCCGGGTACCACGCGCTCGCCACCGGGCGGGTGGGGCGGAACCTCGACGCGTACCTGTGCGGGCCGGAGTTGGTCGGTCCGCTGTTCGCGCACGGGTCGCGGGGGTGTGATCTCGCCGTCGTCGAGGGTGTGATGGGGATGTTCGACGGGGCCGCGGGCGAAGGGGAGTTGGCGTCCACGGCCCAGGTGGCGAAGCTGCTGCGGGCGCCGGTCGTACTGGTCGTCGACGCGTCCTCGCAGTCCCGGTCCGTCGCCGCGCTGGTGCACGGGTTCGCGTCCTGGGATCCGGAGGTGCGGGTCGGGGGCGTGATCCTCAACAAGGTCGCGTCGGACCGGCACGAGGCGCTGTTGCGGGAGGCGTTGGACTCGGCGGGGGTGCCGGTGCTGGGTGTGCTGCGGCGGGCGCCGCAGGTGGACACGCCGTCGCGGCATCTGGGGTTGGTGCCGGTCGCCGAGCGGCGGGCTGCGGCGGTGGATGCGGTCGCGGCGATGGGGGCACAGGTGTCCGCCGGGTGTGATCTTGAGGGGTTGATGGCGCTGGCACGTAGTGCCGGTGCGTTGTCCTGTGCGGCTTGGGCTGCGGCTGAGGCTCTGGCTTCTTCGCCCCCGCCGCCCCTGCCCTCCCCCACTCTCGGCTTCGTTCGAGCGGGGGGACCCCCATCGTCCCTGGGGGCTGCGCCCCCAGACTCCCGCTTCGGCCCCGAAGGGGCCTCGTCCTCGAACGCCGGACGGGCTGAGCATGCACAACCTCGCTCAAGAGTCGCCGTCGCCGGCGGCCCCGCCTTCACCTTCTCCTACGCCGAGCACACCGAGCTCCTCACCGCCGCCGGTGCCGAGGTCGTCGTGTTCGACCCCCTCCGCGACGAGCAACTCCCGGACGGGACAAGCGGGTTGGTCGTCGGGGGCGGGTTCCCCGAGGTGTACGCGGCCGAGTTGTCGGCCAACGAGCCGTTGCGCAATGCCGTCTCCGCCCTCGCGGAGAGTGGCGCTCCCGTGGCCGCCGAGTGTGCCGGACTGCTGTATCTGTGCCGGGAGTTGGACGGTCGGCCGATGTGCGGGGTGCTCGATGCCACCGCGCGGATGAGCGAGCGGCTGACCCTGGGGTATCGGGACGCCGTCGCACTGAGCGACAGTGTGCTGGCCGTGGCCGGGACGCGGATGCGCGGGCACGAGTTCCACCGGACCGTCGTCGAGCCCGGCTCGGGGGCGGCTCCCGCCTGGGGGATGCACGCCCCCGAGCGGCGGGTCGAAGGTTTCGTACAACAGGGTGTGCACGCGAGTTATCTGCACACGCACTGGGCGGCCGAGCCCGGTGTGGCCCGTCGGTTCGTGGAGAGGTGCCGGACGTCATGAGCAGCAGCAGGTTGATCGGAGTCGGGGTGGGTCCCGGCGATCCGGAGCTGGTGACCGTCAAGGGCGTCAACGCTCTGCGGGAGGCGGATGTCGTCGTCGTGCCCGTGATGGACACGGGTGAGCGGGGGCGGGCCGAGGCCACCGTGCTGCACTATGTGCCCCAGGAGAAGGTGCTGCGGGTCGTGTTCGCGCTCAACGAGCGGACCGACCGGGCGCGGCGCGAGGCCGCCTGGGACGCGGCGGGGGCGAAGGTGGCCGAGCTGCTCGCCGCGCATCCCGTCGTCGCGTTCGCCACCATCGGGGACCCGAACGTCTACTCCACCTTCACCTATCTCGCCCTGACCATCGGGGAGTCGGTGCCGGGAGTGGTGGTCGAGACCGTGCCCGGGATCACCGCGATGCAGGATCTCGCCGCGCGTTCCGGGGCCGTACTCACCGAAGGGACCGAGCCGTTGACGCTCGTGCCGGTGACCGCCGGGTCCGCCGTGCTCAAGGACGCGCTGGCCGGGCCGGGGACGGTCGTGGCGTACAAGTTCGGGCGGCAGGCGGCCGAGGTCGCCGAGGCGCTGCGGGAGACCGGGCGGATCGGGGACGCGGTGTGGGGGTCGGCGCTCGGGCTGCCCGAGGAGTCGATCCGGCCGGCCGCCGAACTGGACGGGGAGCCGCTGCCCTATCTGTCGACGCTCATCGCCCCCGCGCGGCGCGAGGGCGGGCGGGGCGGGAAACTGTGACGACCCGAAGATCAGGCGGCCAGGCCGACCACCAGCCAGATGAACGCCGCTCCGGCGACCGTGCACAGCAGAGTCGCGGGTGCGGGGTGTTCGTGGTGGGCCTCGGGGAGGATCTCGGCGGCGGCGAGGTAGAGGAGCACGCCTCCGAAGAAGCCGAGATAGCCGCCGAGCAGCGGGGCCGGGATGGTCAGGTACGCCGTCGAGGCGGCGCCGGCCACCGGGGCCGCCGCGTCCGCGACCAGCATCGCGATCGCCTTGCGGCGGGCGTTGCCGTACAGGCTCGTGATCGTGTACGTGTTGAAGCCGTCCGCGAAGTCATGGGCGATGACGGCGAGCGCGACCGCCGTGCCCATGCCACCGCCCACCTGGAACGCGGCGCCGATCGCGACCCCGTCCATGAAGCTGTGGCCGACCATCGCGGCAGCCGCCGTGAGGCCGACCTCGGGCGCGCGCCCGTTGCTCTCGTCGGCTCCGTGCGCGGCCTGGCGGGCGGCGAGCGTGCGTTCGACCAGATGGGCCACGAGGAAGCCGGCCACGAAGAGCAGCAGGGCGGCCGGTACGCCGAAGACCTCGCGGCCCGCCGCGCGCAGCGCCTCCGGCAGCAGGTCGAGGCCGACCACGCCCAGCATCAGGCCGCCGGCCAGGCCCAGGACGAGATGGCGGCGGTCGGTCACGCGCTGTGCCGTCCAGCCGCCGGCCAGCGTCATCAGGAACGCGCCGAGCGCGACGAAGACCGCCATAGTCCCCTTGCTATCCGATCAACCCCTGTTCGCGCACATCCTGGACCACTCCGCCCCCACGTGCACTGACGTTCCCGTTCTGTTTGTCCCGCTTGAGAGGATCCGACCCCATGGCCGATGCCGCTGCCCCCACCGGCAAGGTGACCTTCGTCGGTGCCGGCCCCGGCGCCGCCGACCTGCTGACGTTCCGTGCCGCGCGCGCCATCGCCGAGGCCGACGTGGTGATCTGGGCGGCCAGCCTGGTCCAGGCGGAGGTCCTCGACCACGCGCGCGAGGGCGCCGAGATCCTGGACTCGGCCACGATGTCCCTGGAGGACGTCGTCGCCGTGTACGAGCGGGCCGTGGCGGAGGGGCTGCGTGTCGCCCGCATCCACTCCGGCGATCCCGCCCTGTGGGGCGGTACGCAGGAACAGCTCGACCGGTGCCGTGCGATCGGCATCGAGACCGAGATCGTGCCCGGCGTCTCCGCGTTCTCCGCCGTGGCCGCCCTCGCCCAGCGCGAGCTGACGATCCCCGAGGTCGCGCAGTCCGTCGTCCTCACCCGGCTCGGCGGCGGCAAGACGCCGATGCCTCCCGGGGAGGAGGTGCGGGAGTTCGCGCGCCACGGTACGACCATGGCGATCTTCCTGTCGGCCGCGCGCAGTGGGCAGTTGGTGCGTGAACTGCTGGAGGGCGGCTATCCGACGGACACCCCGGTCGTCGTCGCCTACCAGGCGACCTGGCCCGAGGAACTGATCGTGCGTTGCACGGTCGGCACGCTGGAGGAGACGGTCAAGGAGCACAAGCTCTGGAAGCACACCCTCTTCCTGGTCGGCCCGGCCCTCGGCGCCCACGGCACCCGCTCGCACCTGTACCACCCCGGCCATTTCCACGGCTACCGCAAGGCCGACCCGGAGGCCCGCCGGGCCCTGCGCTCGCGGGGTGCGAGCACGTGATCACGGTCGTCGGTACGGGGACGGGCACGCCGGTCGCGGACGACGTGCTCGCCGCTGCCCGGCTCGTCGTCGGCGGCCGGCGCCATCTGGCCGCCGCCACGCTCCCGGACGGTGCCGAGCAGATCGTCCTCGGCCCCCTCGCGCCCGCCCTCGACACCATCGAGGCGTACGTCGGGAAGGGCGAGCCGGTCGTCGTGCTGGCCTCCGGGGACCCCGGGTTCTTCGGAATCGCACGGGCGCTGGCGGAACGCTTCGGCGCCGACGCCCTCGACGTACGGCCCGGTGTCTCCTCCGTCGCCACCGCCTTCGCCCGCGCCGGCCTGACCTGGGACGACGCGGTCGTGGTGAGCGCGCACGGCCGCGATCTCCGTACGGCGGTCAACGCATGCCGCGCGCATCCCAAGGTCGCCGTGCTCACCGGACCGGGCGCCGGACCCGCCGAACTGGGCGCCGCCCTCACCCACCGCACCACCGGACGCGTCCTCGTCGTCGCGTCCGCGCTGGGCTCCGGGGAGGAACAGGTGGAACGGGTCACGCCCGCCGAGGCCGCCGCCCGCGACTGGGGTACGGCGGCGAGCGTGATCCTGTGCCTCGACGAGTCGCGGGGCCCGGGTGGCGTGCGGACGGTCGCGGGGGCCGCCGTCGGGCCGGCCCAATGGGCTTTGGACGAGCGGGAGTTCGAGCACCGGGACTCGATGATCACCAAGTTCGAGGTACGGGCGCTGGCGCTGGCCCGGCTCGGGCCGCGGCTCGGCGAACTGGTCTGGGACATCGGCTCCGGGTCCGGTTCGGTGGCCGTCGAGTGCGCCCGGCTCGGCGCCGCCGTCACCGCCGTCGAGAAGACCCGGGACGGTGTCGAGCGCATCCGCGCCAACGCCGAGGCGCACGGCGTCGACGTGCACACCGTGCACGGAGCGGCGCCGACCGTGCTGTCCGACCTGGACGACCCCGACGCCGTGTTCGTCGGCGGGGGCGGGCGCGAACTGCCCGCCATCGTCACCGCGTGCGCTCGACGGGCCCGGCGGACCGTGGTCGTCGCGATGGCCGCGCTCGACCGGGTACCGGCGGTGCGCGAGGCGCTCGGCGGTGCCGGACTCGCGGTCGACGGAGTGCTGTTGCAGTCGTCCCGGCTCGCGCCGCTGCCGGGGGACGTGACCCGGCTGGCGGCGACCAACCCCGTTTTTCTGCTGTGGGGCGTCCGGCCTCCGGCATCTGTTGAAGGAGTTGCTCAGTGATCGGCCTCATCTCCGCCACCGCGGCGGGAGCGACGGCGCGGGACCGGCTGGCCGCCGCGTGGCCGGACCGTACGCGCGTGTACGAGGGTCCCGTCGGGGACGCCGTCCGGGCCGCGTTCGCGGAGTGCGAGCAGCTGGTCTGTTTCCTCGCCACGGGGGCCGTGGTACGCCTGATCGCCCCGCTGCTGGGCGACAAGCGGACCGACCCCGGAGTCGTGTGCGTGGACGAGGGCGGCCGCTTCGCCGTGTCGCTGGTCGGCGGGCACGACGGCGGGGCCAATGAACTCGCCTTGGAGGTGGGCGAGTTGCTGTCCGCACAGCCCGTCGTCACCACGGCCACGGACGCGGTCGGCGTGCCAGGCCTGGACACCCTCGGGTTCCCGGTGGAGGGGGACGTCGCCGGGGTGTCGCGGGCTCTGCTCGACGGCGAACCGGTGGCCCTGGAGGCCGAGTTGGCGTGGCCGCTGCCGCCGCTGAAGGTGTCGGACCACGGCGCCCACGTCGTCCGGGTCACCGATCGCGCCGTGGAGCCCGCGGAGCGGGAGGTCGTACTCCGGCCGCCGTCGCTCGTCGTCGGGGTCGGCGCATCCAGGGGGGCGCCGGTGGACGAGGTGCTGGGGCTCGTCGAGGGCGCGGTGCGTGACGCCGGGCTGTCCCTCGCGTCCCTCGCCGAACTCGCCACCGTCGACGCCAAGTCGGACGAGCCCGGCATCGTCGAGGCGGCCCGGCGGCTCGGGGTGCCGCTGGTGACGCACTCCGCCGAGGAGTTGGCGGCCGTGCAGGTGCCCAATCCGTCCGAGGCGCCCCTCGCCGCCGTGGGAACCCCGTCCGTGGCGGAGGCCGCCGCGCTCGTGGGCGGGGGCGAACTCCTCGTCCCCAAGAGGAAGTCGGAGCGCGCCGACGGGCGGCCCGCGATGGCGACCTGTGCCGTCGTACGGCGGCTCGCGCGCGGGCGGCTCGCGGTGGTCGGGCTCGGACCCGGCGCCCGGGACCTGCTCACCCCGCGCGCCAAGGCCGAACTCCGGCGCGCTGCCGTGCTGGTGGGGCTCGACCAGTACGTCGACCAGATCCGCGATCTGCTGCGGCCCGGGACGCTGGTCCTGGAGTCGGGGCTCGGCGCCGAGGAGGAGCGGGCCCGTACCGCCGTGGCCGAGGCGCGCAAGGGCCGGGCGGTCGCGCTGATCGGCAGCGGTGACGCCGGGGTGTACGCGATGGCCTCGCCCGCGCTGGCGGAGGCTTCGGACGACATCGACGTGGTCGGAGTCCCGGGCGTGACGGCGGCGCTCGCCGCCGCCGCGATCCTCGGGGCGCCCCTCGGCCACGACCATGTGTCGATCAGCCTCTCCGATCTGCACACGCCGTGGGAGATCATCGAGCGCCGGGTGCGGGCCGCGGCCGAGGCGGACATCGTGGTGACGTTCTACAACCCCCGCAGCCGGGGCCGCGACTGGCAGCTCCCGAAGGCGCTGGCGATCCTCGCCGAGCACCGGGAGCCGGCCACGCCGGTCGGTGTCGTACGGAACGCCTCGCGGCCGGACGAATCCAGCCGTCTGACGACACTGGCGGCGCTGGATCCGGCGATGGTGGACATGATGACGGTGGTGACCGTCGGCAACACGGCCACCCGGGACATCGCCGGACGCATGGTGACACCGCGCGGGTACCGCTGGCAGGCTCCGCAGGAGGTGGTCAAGTGATCAGCGTGGACCGTGTCGTCCATCCGATCGAGGTGGAGTCCTACCGGCGGATGCGCGCCCGCCTGAACACCTCGCAGCTCCCGCCGCTGACCCGCGCGGTCGTGGAGCGGGTCGTCCACTCCGCCGCCGATCTGGAGTACGCGACCGATCTCGTCCTGGACGAGGGCGAGTTGGCGAAGGCGCACAGTGCGCTGCACGCGGGGGCGTCAGTGGTCGTGGACGTGGCGATGGTCGCGGCCGGGATCACGCGGCTCAAGACCGTGTGCCGGCTCAAGGACGCCAAGTCCGGTCCCGGGCTGACGCGTTCGGCGCACGCGATCCGGCTCGCCTACGAGGAGGTCGGGCCCGGCGCCCTGTGGGTGATCGGCAACGCGCCCACCGCACTGGAGGAGTTGCTGACGCTGGACGCCTCCCCCGCGCTGGTCATCGGGCTGCCCGTCGGTTTCGTCGGCGCGGTCGAGTCCAAGGCAGCGTTGCGCGAGAGCGGGCTGCCCGCCGTGAGCAACGTGTCCGAGAAGGGCGGTTCGGCAGTTGCCGCGGCTGCCCTCAACGCCCTTCTGTACCACTCCACTTCACCATCCGAATCACCGTCCGAGGAGACATCGTGACCACCCCGCCGCCCGCCCTGCTCATCGCCGGACACGGCACCCGGGACGAGGCCGGAGCCGAGGCGTTCCGGTCCTTCGTACGGGAGTTGGGCCGCCGTCACCCCGAACTGCCCGTCGCGGGCGGGTTCATCGAGCTGTCGCCGCCGCCGCTGGGCGACGCGGTGACCGAGCTGGTGGAGCGCGGGGTGCGCCGGTTCGCCGCCGTACCGCTGATGCTGGTGTCCGCCGGGCACGCCAAGGGGGACATCCCGGCGGCGCTGGCCCGGGAGAAGGAACGGCACACGGGGATCTCCTACACGTACGGCCGTCCGCTGGGCCCGCACCCGTCGCTGCTGAAGGTGCTGGAGCGGCGGCTCGACGAGGCGCTCGGCGAGTCGGCACGGACGCCCGAGGACCGGGCCGATGTGACCGTGCTCCTCGTGGGGCGCGGGTCGACGGACCCAGACGCCAACGCGGAGGTGCACAAGGCGGCGCGCCTGCTGTGGGAGGGGCGGGGCTATGCGGGCGTGGAACCGGCGTTCGTGTCGCTGGCGGCGCCGGACGTGCCGAGCGGCCTGGACCGGTGTGTGAAGCTGGGCGCGCGGCGGATAGTCGTACTGCCGTACTTCCTGTTCACGGGCATCCTGCCGGAGCGGGTACGGCAGCAGACGGAGGGCTGGGCGGCGGCGCACCCGGAGACCGAGGTACGGTCGGCCGAAGTCATCGGTCCGGAGCCGGAGTTGCTCGACCTTGTCATGGAGCGGTACCGGGAGGCGGTCAAGGGTGATCTGCGGATGAACTGCGACTCGTGCGTGTACCGCATCGCGCTGCCCGGATTCGAGGACAAGGTGGGGCAGCCGCAGCAGCCGCACTTCCATCCGGACGACGACGGTCACGACGGCCACCACCACGGGCATCACCATCACGGTGGGCACGCCCATGCACACTGACAGAGCCCACGATCCCGCGGACAGCGCGCACGACCCCGCGCACGGAGCCCACGATCTCCGTCATCACGGTGACGCCGAAGTCCGTGACGACGGCGCCCGGTTGATCGACCTCGCGGTGAACGTCCGCGCGGACACGCCCCCGACGTGGCTGCGCGAGCGAATAGCCGGCTCGCTGACAGGTCTCGCCGCCTACCCCGACGGGCGGGCGGCGCGGGCGGCGGTCGCGGCGCGGCACGGGCTGCCGGTGGACCGCGTACTGCTGACGGCGGGCGCCGCCGAGGCGTTCGTGCTGCTCGCCCGCGCGCTGAAGGTCCGTCAGCCGGTGGTCGTGCACCCGCAGTTCACGGAGCCGGAGGCGGCGCTGCGGGACGCGGGGCACGCGGTGGAGCGGGTGCTGCTGCGGGAGGCGGACGGTTTCCGGCTGACCCCGGAGGCCGTCCCCGAGGGCGCGGACCTGGTGCTGATCGGCAACCCGACGAACCCCACGTCGGTCCTCCACCCCGCGGCTTCGATCGCCCGACTCGCCCGCCCGGGGCGGACGTTGGTGGTGGACGAGGCGTTCATGGACGCGGTGCCGGGTGAGCGCGAGGCGCTCGCGGGCCGCACGGACATCCCCGGCCTGGTGGTGTTGCGCAGTCTGACGAAGACGTGGGGTCTGGCGGGGCTGCGGATCGGCTACGTCCTGGCCGCCCCCGAGACGATCTCGGAGTTGGAGCGGGCCCAGCCGCTGTGGCCGGTGTCCACGCCCGCGCTCGCCGCGGCGGAGGCGTGCATGGACGCACCGGCCCTCGCGGAGGCCGCGCACGCGGCCCACCGTATCGCCGCCGACCGGGACCATCTCGTCGCCGGACTGGCCGAGTTCGCCCCCGACGGCCTCCAGGTCATGGAACCCGCCGAGGGCCCCTTCGTCCTGGTCCGCGTCCCCGACGCGCTCGCCGTACGTCGGCATCTGCGCGACCTGGGCTTCGCGGTCCGGCGCGGGGACACGTTCCCCGGACTGGGCGAGCAGTGGCTACGGCTGGCGGTACGGGACCGGACGACGGTGAACCGTTTCCTGCAGGCGCTGGATCAGGCGGTGACGTTGTCGGGCCGGTGAGGGGGACCTTTGGGGCCCGCTTCTCAACCAACCGAGTCGGGTGGGTGGGAAAGGTAGTTGGCTCAGCCCCGACGGCGGCGCGCTGTCAGCACCGCTACCCCGCCCAGCGCCAGCAACACCACCGCCCCACCCGCGGCATACGGCGTCATGGAGCTACCCCCCGTCTCGGCCAACCCCTCCTCCACCGGAGCCCCCTGCGGTTTCACATCCGGCGTCGGCGCCGGCGACGGTGACTCACACGTTGCCCGCGCCAACGTCACCGTCCCCTCCACATCGGCCACGTTCAGCTTCAACGGGTTTACGGACACCTTGAGTTCAAGCGCGGTCGCAGCCGCCGTACGCGACGTGGTCGAGGTCTTGGACAAGTCGAGGCGCACCGACCCCACCCCCGGCACCCGAACCTCCGTAGGACCGCCGGCGGTCACCGTGACGCGCTTGCCGAGCACCGTCACCGCCCCCGGCAGATGCGACGTGGCGACCGGCGCCTTCCCCGCCTCACACGTCGCCTTGGACGTGACCGCGTCGAGTTCGATGAGCGAGAGCAACGGCAACCCTGGTACATGGAGCCGGACATGGGCGAGGTCGGTGTGCCCCTCGGCCTTCGTAGCGGACACCGTCGCCTTCGCCGTGGCGACGTCCGCACTGAGCACACTGAAGGACTGCCCGCCGTTCACGCCGTCCAACTGAGCGCTGAGCGCGGTCTTTTCGGCGGTCCGCGGTGCCTGGACCTCGTTGAGGGAGACCGAGAGCGGGACGTCCACGGTCTTGTTGAGCAGGGACACGTCGAGCCCGGTGCGCAGTACGACGGCGCTCGCGCGACCCTGGTCGGTGGTCGCGTGGGCGGAGCCCGCTCCGGCCAGCGTCGCGGGACCGGCGGCGAGGGCGGTGGCCGTGGCGACGGTGGCCCAACGGCGTGCGGGCATGCGGAAGTTGGTGCCGTTCAAGGTGTGGGACCCCCAGAAGAGACATGCTTGGGACCCGGTAAGAATTACCCACGAAGGGTGAACCGTCAGCGATCCTGCGTCACTTCACCCCATCGTGGGTTTTCCGTGAACGCATTCGAATCGGCTGGCGACTATTCGACCACCAGCCCGTTCAGCACCACCCGTCGCGGCGACGCCAGGACGCGCACATCGGCGCGCGGGTCCGACTCGTACACGACGAAGTCCGCCGACGCGCCCTCCTCGAGCCCGGGCCGCCCGAGCCACCGCCGAGCACCCCACGCGGTCGCCGACAGCGCCTCCGCGGCCGGGATGCCGGCGGTGACGAGTTCGGCGACCTCGGCGGCGACCAGGCCGTGGGCCAACGATCCCCCGGCGTCGGTGCCGACGTACACCGGGACGCCCGCGTCGTAGGCGGCGCGCACGGTGTCGTAGCGCCGCTCGTAGAGCCGGAGCATGTGGGCCGACCAGCTCGGATACCTGCTCTCGCCGCCTGCGGCGAGGTGCGGGAAGGTCGCGATGTTCACCAGGGTCGGAACGATCGCCACGCCCCGCGAGGCGAACAGCGGGATCAGGTCCTCGGTGAGGCCGGTCGCGTGCTCGATGCAGTCGATGCCCGCCTCGACGAGGTCGCGCAGCGCGTCCTCCGCGAAGCAGTGCGCGGTGACACGGGCACCGAGCCGGTGGGCCTCGGCGATCGCCGCCTCCACGGTCTCGCGCGGCCAGCAGGCCGACAGGTCGCCGAGGTCGCGGTCGATCCAGTCGCCGACCAACTTGACCCAGCCGTCGCCGCGTCGGGCTTCCTGGCCGACGTAGACGACGAGTTCGTCCGGTTCGATCTCGTGGGCGAAGTTGCGGATGTAGCGGCGGGTGCGGGCGATGTGCCGGCCGGCGCGGATGATCTTCGGGAGGTCCTCGCGGTCATCGATCCAGCGGGTGTCGGACGGCGAGCCGGCGTCGCGCAGCAGCAGGGTGCCGGCGTCGCGGTCGGTGAGGGCCTGCGTTTCGGCGGTGGCCGCGTCCACGGGGCCGTGGGGGCCGAGGCCGACGTGGCAGTGGGCGTCGACGAGGCCGGGGAGGGTCCAGCCGTCGACGGTTCGGATGTCACCGTCGTCGACGGGACGGTCGTAGGAGATGCGGCCGTCGATCACCCAGAGTTCGTCGCGGATGTCCTCGGGGCCCACCAGGACCCGGCCCTTTACGTGCAGCACCGGTTGATCGCTCATGGGACGCACGATAGTTCGTCGGGTGCGGGTCCCCTCAAGGGGCGCCGTCCTCGTCCTGTACCTCGGCCATCGCCGGGTCCAGCAGGCGTGACAGGAAGTGGCGGGTGCGTTCGTGTGTCGGGTTGGCGATGACCCGGTCCGGCGTGCCGTCCTCGACGATCACCCCGCCGTCCATGAACACCACCCGGTCGGCCACCTCACGCGCGAACGTCATCTCGTGGGTGACCACCATCATGGTCATGCCCTCGTTCGCGAGCATCCGCATGACCGCCAGTACGTCGCCCACCAGCTCCGGGTCGAGCGCGGAGGTCGGCTCGTCGAAGAGCATCACCTCGGGGTCCATCGCCAACGCCCGGGCGATCGCCACGCGTTGCTGCTGTCCGCCGGAGAGGGACGCGGGGTAGGCGGCGGCCTTCTCGGACAGGCCCACGCGGCGCAGGTTCTCGGCGGCCACCTTCTCCGCCGCCGCCCTGTCCCGGCGCAGGACCCGGCGTTGGGGCAGGGTGAGGTTCTCGGTGACGGACAGGTGCGGGAAGAGATTGAACTGCTGGAAGACCATGCCGATACGGCGGCGTACGGCGTCGATGTCGACATCGGGGTCGGTGACTTCGGTGCCGCCGACGAACACCCGCCCCTCGGTGGGTTCTTCGAGCAGGTTCACGCAGCGCAGCAGCGTCGACTTGCCGGAGCCGGACGGGCCGATGACGCACACCACCTCGCCCTGTCCGATCTCCAGGTCGATGCCGCGCAGCACCTCATTGGTGCCGAACGACTTGTGCAGGCCGCGCACTTCGATCTCGGGGTTCCCGGGCGGGGCGGTCATCGCACGGCCTCCCCGGTCTTCGTCTCCATACGGCGCACCACGAAGCTCAGCGGGATCGTGACGAGGAGATAGCACAGGCCCGCCACCAGGATGGGCGTGGAGTTGGCCGTCGTACTGGCCAAGTCCCTTCCGTATTTGGACAGTTCGCGTTCCTCCAGGGTGACGCCGAGGAACAGGACCAGGGAGGAGTCCTTGAAGAGGAGGACGAGTTCGTTGGTCAGGGGCGGCAGGATGATCCGGAACGCCTGTGGGACGACGATCGACACCATGGCCCGCGCCGGCGAGAAGCCGAGCGAACGGGCCGCCTCCAACTGGCCCTTGGGCACCGCCTGGATGCCGGCCCGGATCGTCTCCGCCATGTACGCCGCCGACACCAGGCCGAGCGCGAGGGCGACCTTGCCGTACGTGCCGCCGACGATCTCCGTGCCCGGGAAGGCGAGGGGAACCGCGACCCCGACGAAGATGAAGATCAGCAGGGCGGGCAGTCCCCGGAAGATCTCGATGTAGATACCGGCGAGCCAGCGGTACGGCCCGACGGAGGACAGCCGCATCAGCGCGACGATCATGCCGAGGACGAGCCCGAAGACGAAGCCGGACAGGGTGTAGAGCACGGTGTTCTTCAAGGCCAGTGTGATGACGTCGGGGAACATCTGCTTGGCGATGCCCCACTGCGCGAACTGGTTCTTCAGACGTCCCCAGTCGGCGGTGACCGCGAAGGCGATCACCGCGCCGAGGAACACGGTGTACTGAACTCCCCGGGACAGCCTGCGCCGTTGACGCCGCGTCAGCCCCTTTGCCCTGGGCTGGAGTTGGGTGTCCGTAGCGGTCATGAGGCCGAGGGCGAGGCGGCCGAGGCGTCGTACGGGCCGATCCACTTCTCGTACAGCTTCTTGTACGTCCCGTCGGCCTTCGCGTCCTTGATCGCCCTGTTGATGGCGGCGAGGAGTTTCGTGTTGCCCTTCTTGACCGTGAAGCCGTACTGCTCACCGGTGTTGAGGTTGTCCACGACCTGGAAGGCATCGGCGTTGGCCTTGGTCTTCAGCCAGCCCTGGACCACCGGGTAGTCGATGATGACGGCCTGGACCTGGCCGGTGCGCAGACCGTTGAGGACGGCGTCGGAGGACTCGAAGGAGACCGGGTCGAAGCCCTTGCTCTTCGCGTAGTCCTCGCCGGTGGTCTGCGCCTGCGCGCCGAGCTTCTTGCCCTTTGCCTTCACGTCGGCGAGGGAGGTGATCCCGCTCTTCCTGTCGACGAGGACGGCCTGCGTGGCATCGAAGTAGGGGTCGGAGAAGTCGACGTTCTTCTTGCGCTCGGCGGTGATGGTCATGCCCGCGGCGGCCAGGTCGCACTCGCCGGCGTTGAGGAAGGCACCGGTCTTGAAGTTCTCGAACGGGGTGTCCAGGATCGTCTGCTTCACGCCGAGGTCCCCCGCGACCAGGTCGATGAGGGAGACGTCGAAGCCCTGCACCTTGCCGTCGATCTCGGACTGGAAGGGCGGGTAGGGCAGGTGGGTGCAGGTGGTGAGCCGCCCGGCCTTGACGAGTTCGACGCCACCGGCTGCGGTCTTCGAACCGCTGCCGCCGCTGTCGCTCGACGTGCAGCCGGCCACGAGGACGAGTGCGGCCGTCGCGGTGGTGGCGGCCAGGGTGCGGGCCCGGCGGCCGAGGAGCGTGTTCACGGAGGCCTCCTGTGACGGAACTGTGGCTTCCGATTATTGGGAGGGGCGGGGCGGACCGCTCGTGGTGAGGTATCGGCAAGGGGGCCGTACGGGCTAAGAAGTCGCCGGTCAGGGGTGGCCCGGGGGCGCCGGTTACGCTCGTTCCCATCGATCCCCGGGACACCTTCGATCCCCGGGACACCTTCGGTCCCCGCGAGTGAAAGAGCACCGCCGTGACGCACCCCTTCCTCGACCTGGCCCCGCTGAGCGCCGCGCACTTCGCCTCGATCGAGGACCGGGTGGCCCGGCTGCTCGGCACCGAGCAGGACGTCGTGATCATGCAGGGCGAGGCGTTGCTGCCGCTGGAGGGCGCGATCCGTTCGACGGCCGGTCCCGGCACAGTCGCGCTGAACGTCGTCACCGGCCCCTACGGGCAGACCTTCGGGAACTGGCTGCGGGACTGCGGCGCCGAGGTGATCGACCTGGCCGTCCCCTTCCACACGGCGGTGACCGCAGACCAGATCCGGGAGGCCTTCGCGGAGCGCCCGGAGATCGACTTCGTGTCCCTGGTCCACGCGGAGGCCGCGACCGGCAACACCAACCCGGTCGCGGAGATCGGCGAGGTCGTACGCGCGCACGGCGCCCTCTTCTACCTCGACGCGGTCGCCTCCATCGGCGCGGAGCCGGTGCTGCCGGACGCGTGGGGGGTCGACCTGTGCGTGATCGGAGCGCAGAAGGCGATGGGCGGCCCTGCGGGTGTGTCGGCGGTGTCGGTGAGCGAGCGCGCGTGGTCGCGGATGGCCTCCAACCCCCGAGCCCCGCGCCGCTCGTACCTCTCCCTCCTCGACTGGAAGGACCGCTGGACCGACGCCGGCCGCAAGGCGCTGCCGCACGCCCCGGCCCAGTTGGAGATGCTGGCGCTGGAGGCCTGCGTCGAGCGGATCGAGGCGGAGGGCCTGGACACGGTGATGCGCCGGCACGCCGTAGCGGCTGCGGCGACAAGGGCGGGCGCGCTGGCCCTGGGCGGCGGCCTGGAGCCGTACGTCCACGACGCGTCCGAGGCCGCACCGGTCGCTACGACGCTCAGGACGCCGTCGGACGTCGTCGCGTCGGAGCTGGTGGCGAGGGCCCTGGCATCGGACCCCACGCTGCCGCTCGCGGCGGGCGGCGGCGCCCTGTCGAAGGAGATGATCCGGGTCAACCACTACGGGGTGGACGCGACGGCGGACGCGGTACAGAGCTCCTTGTCGGCACTGGGCACTGCGCTGGCCGAGCAGGGGGTGTCGGTGGACCCGGAGGGGGCTCGCACGGCCGTGGAAGGGGCGTGGCGGTAACCCTCGGCCGAGGTACCGCCGAGGGCTCCGCCCCCGGCCCCCCGATCGGCCTGAAGGGCCTCGTCCTCAAACGCCGGACGGGCTGGAGTGGCAGAGGTTCGCAGTAACAGGCCCCGAGGTCGAACGGAACTGGTTCCAGCGGGTGTTCGGGCTCGACGAGGAGCACTGCGCCCGGCCGGCGCCGGACGATCTCGGGCGGATCCCGGACGGGCCGCTCGCCGGCGTCGAGGTCAGTCTGCGGTGGGTGCTTATTCATATGGTCGAGGAGTACGCGCGGCACAACGGTCACGCCGATATCTTGCGGGAAAGCATCGACGGCATGACCGGCACCTAATTCGGATGTAATTCCGGAATTCTTCTGCCCGATTTCCGCGCACCTAAACGCAAATAATTCGCGTAGATCTCGTGAGGGTTACACCCTTGTGACCCGTTACACAGACAGTCCACTTCGCCCTTTATCTGCGGGACAAATATACGCATACCTCCCCTGTCCGCACGCGTGATAGCACAGCACAGCCCCAGACGTAACCCCGTCCCTCCATGCAATTTCGAATTTCCCTCGGTAAATTCAATTTGCATGACCGCCACCCGAGCAGACCTGCACATAGACCACCCCACGGTGGCCGACGGCGCCGCGCTCTGGCGTATTGCCAAGGACTCGAACGCCCTCGACCTGAACTCGTCGTACAGCTATCTGCTGTGGTGCCGGGACTTCGCCGGCACCTCCGCCGTCGTGCGGGACGAGCGCGGGGAACCGATGGGCTTCGTCACCGGCTACATCCCGCCCGACCGGCCCGGCACCCTGCTCGTGTGGCAGGTCGCCGTCGAGGCCGCACAGCGCGGCCGCGGGCTGGCCGCCCGGCTGCTCGACGGACTCACCGAGCGGGTCGCGGCCGAGTACGGCCTGACCGCGATCGAGACCACGATCACGCCGGGCAACACCGCGTCCGAGCGTCTCTTCGCCTCGTACGCCGAACGTCACGGCGCCACCGTCGAGCGCACGGTCCTCTTCGAGGCCGGTGACTTTCCGGACGGACCGCACGACCCCGAAGTGCTGTACCGGATCGGCCCGTTGAGTCTCTGAGGCCCCAGCCTCTGAGACTCCGCCCGCCCCGGCACCCCCACACCCCCTCTTAGGAGCGATTCGCGTGACCATCACCCAGCCCGATCTCAGCGTCTTCGAGACCCTGGAGTCCGAGGTCCGCAGCTACTGCCGCGGCTGGCCCACCGTCTTCGACCGGGCCCGGGGCAGCCGTATGTACGACGAGGACGGCCACGCCTACCTCGACTTCTTCGCGGGCGCCGGCTCGCTCAACTACGGGCACAACAACCCTGTCCTGAAACGGGCGTTGATCGACTACCTGGAGCGCGACGGCGTCACCCACGGGCTCGACATGTCGACCAGCGCCAAGCGCGCGTTCCTGCAGACCTTCCAGGACCTGGTGCTGCGCCCGCGCGACCTGCCGTACAAGGTGATGTTCCCGGGCCCGACCGGCACCAACGCCGTTGAATCCGCGCTGAAGCTGGCACGGAAGGTGAAGGGCCGCGAGTCGATCGTGTCGTTCACCAACGCCTTCCACGGGATGTCGCTGGGCTCACTCGCCGTGACCGGCAACGCCTTCAAGCGGGCCGGTGCCGGTATCCCGCTGGTGCACGGCACGCCGATGCCCTTCGACAACTACTTCGACGGCCAGGTCCCCGACTTCCTGTGGTTCGAGCGGCTGCTGGAGGACCAGGGCTCCGGTCTCAACAAGCCGGCCGCGGTGATCGTCGAGTCCGTGCAGGGCGAGGGCGGCATCAACGTCGCCCGCCCCGAATGGCTGCGCGCGCTCGCCGAGTTGTGCGAGCGCCAGGACATGCTTCTCATCGTCGACGACATCCAGATGGGCTGCGGACGCACCGGCGCGTTCTTCTCCTTCGAGGAGTCGGGGATCGTCCCCGACATCGTCACCGTCTCCAAGTCCATCAGCGGCTACGGCCTTCCGATGTCGCTGTGCCTGTTCAAGCCGGAGCTGGACATCTGGGAGCCGGGCGAGCACAACGGCACGTTCCGCGGCAACAACCCGGCGTTCGTCACGGCCACCGCCGCCCTGGAGACGTACTGGGCCGACGGCTCCGCGATGGAGAAGCAGACCCGCACCCGCGGCGAACAGGTCGAGCAGGGGCTGATCTCCATCACCGAGGAGAACCTCGCCGACGTCAAGGAGTACCGGGGCCGCGGACTGGTCTGGGGCATCGAGTTCAAGGACCCCGAGCGCGCCGGGCGGATCTGCGCCCGTGCCTTCGAACTCGGTCTGCTGGTCGAGACGTCGGGCCCGCAGGGCGAGGTCGTGAAACTGCTGCCCGCGCTGACCATCACCCCCGAGGAACTGGACGAGGGCCTCACCGTCCTCGCCCGCGCCGTACGGGAAACCGTCTGAGCAACCCGACCGTCCGACACCACGTCAAGGAGGCGTCACCACACCGTGATTGTCCGTTCGTTCAAGGAACTCGAAGGCACCGACCGGCACATCAAGTCCGCGTCCGGCACCTGGGAGAGCAAGCGCATCGTCCTCGCGAAGGAGCGGGTCGGCTTCTCGGTCCACGAGACCGTCCTCTACGCGGGGACCGAGACGTCGATGTGGTACGCGAACCACATCGAGGCCGTCGTCTGTGTCGAGGGCGAGGCCGAACTCACCGACAACGAGACCGGGCAGACGTACACGATCACGCCCGGGACCATGTACCTCCTCGACGGACACGAGCGGCACACGATGCGGATCAAGGAGGACTTCCGCTGCATCTGTGTCTTCAACCCGCCCGTCACCGGACGGGAGGACCACGACGAGAACGGCGTATACCCGCTGCTGACCGAACCCGAGGAGGTGTGACGAGCATGACCACCGTCACCGACATCACCGACCTGTACCCCAGCCGCGGCACCACCGAGGTGTCCGTCCCGCGCAAGGACCCCGTCGTCTGGGGCTCCCCCGACACCCCGGGACCGATCCCGACGGCCGACCTCCAGTCCTTCGAGCGCGACGGCTTCCTCGCCATGCCCGAACTCCTGCGGGACGACGAAGTCGACGTCTACCGGCGGGAGTTGGAACGCCTGGTAGTCGACCCCGCGATCCGGGCCGACGAGCGGTCAATCGTCGAGCCGAAGTCGAAGGAGATCCGGTCCGTCTTCGAGGTGCACCGGATCAGCGAGGTGTTCGCACGGCTGGTGCGGGACGAGCGGGTCGCAGGTCGGGCGCGGCAGATCCTCGGTTCGGACGTGTACGTCCACCAGTCCCGGATCAACGTGAAGCCGGGCTTCGGCGCGAGCGGCTTCTACTGGCACTCGGACTTCGAGACCTGGCACGCCGAGGACGGTCTGCCGAACATGCGCACCGTGTCCGTGTCGATCGCGCTCACCGAGAACCACGACACCAACGGCGGCCTCATGATCATGCCGGGTTCGCACCGCACGTTCCTCGGCTGCGCGGGCGCGACGCCCGAGGACAACTACCGCCAGTCGCTCCAGATGCAGGACGCGGGCACCCCCTCCGACGAGGCGCTGACCGACATGGCCTCCCGGTACGGCATCAAGCTGTTCACGGGCAGGGCGGGTTCGGCCACCTGGTTCGACTGCAACTGCATGCACGGCTCCGGCGACAACATCACCCCGTTCCCGCGCAGCAACGTCTTCATCGTCTTCAACAGTGTGGAGAACAAGGCGGTGGAGCCCTTCGCGGCCCCGATCCGCCGCCCCGAGTTCATCGGCGCCAGGGACTTCACTCCGGTGCGGTGACCCGGCCGCCCCCCGTGCCCCGCCCCGCGCGTCAGCCGGCGAGGACGTCCAGGAGGCGGTCGACGTCCTCGGGGGTGTTGTAGAGGTGGAACGCGGCGCGCAGGTTCCCGGCGCGGTCGGAGACCTCGACTCCGGCCGCGCTCAACTCGCCCTGCCAGTGGCCGAGTCCGGGGACGGAGACGATCGGGGAGCCGGGGGACGGGATCGGCTCGTGGCCGAGGACGTCGAGGCCCGCGCGGAAGCGGTCGGCCAGGTCGAGGTCGTGGGTGCGTACGGCGGCCACACCCAGCTCCTCCAGCAGCGCGAGGGAGTGGCGGGCGCCGGCGTAGGAGAAGAGGGCCGGGCTCTCGTCGAACCGGCGGGCGGAGTGGGCCAGTTCGGCGACCGGGCCGTAGCAGCTGTCCCACGGGGCCTCGCCCGCGACCCAGCCGGCGAAGACCGGGTTGAGGCCGCCGAGGTCCTCCGGAGTGACCAGGAAGGCGACCCCGCGCGGGCAGAAGAGCCACTTGAAGCCGACGGCGGCGACATAGTCGTAGGCGTCCGCGTCGAGGTCCAGCCAGCCGACGGCCTGGGAGGCGTCGACGTACGTACGCGCCCCGTGTTCGTGTGCCGCCGCCCGGAGCGCGGGCAGGTCGGCGATCCGGCCGTCGGCCGACTGCGCGGCGCTGACCGCGACGAGCGCGGTGCCGGGGCGCACCGACTCGGCGATGCGCTCCAGCGGGACGGCCCGCACCTTGAGGTCGGCGCGCATGTGGAAGGGGTTGACCACCGAGCTGAAGTCGGCCTCGGCGGTGAGGACTTCGGCGCCGGGCGGGAGCGAGGAGGCGATCAGTCCGCTGTAGACCGCCACCGAGGCTCCCGCCGCCACCCGGCCGACCGGCACCCGCGACAGACGGGCGAAGGCGGCGCGGGAGGCCTCGACGTCGCCGAACATGTCGGTCGGGGTGCCGACCGAGGCCGCCTCGACGGCGGTGTGCATGGCGGTGACGGTGCGCCTCGGAAGGAGCCCGGTGCTCGCCGTGTTGAGGTAGGTGTTCTTCGGGGCGAACTCGGCGCGGACGAGGCTCTCGAAGGTCTCCATGGCTCCACTCTGCGGTGCCGTGTGCCCCTCGTCCATTGCGCGTTTTTGCGTGAATCCTCTAAGCGATGCTTATGCGTCGCCCCTGACCTGCGACTTTCAGGCCTGCGGCACCGCGCACCCGTCGGGACCGCAGGCATCCGCGTCACCGTTGTCGATCAGCTTGAGCGGTGCGTGCTCGCCCCACGCCTGGGCCAGTGCCTGGGCGAAGACCTCGGCGGGCTGTGCGCCCGAGACGCCGTACTTGCGGTCGAGGACGAAGAAGGGCACGCCGTTCGCGCCCAGTTCGGCGGCCTCGCGCTCGTCGGCGCGGACGTCGTCGGCGTACGCGGTGGGGTCGGCCAGCACCTTGCGGGCGGCTTCCGCGTCGAGGCCGACGCCCGCGGCCAGTTCGACGAGGCGCTCGTCGTCGCCGAAGACGGACCGCTCCTCGGCGAAGTTCGCCTTGTACAGCGCCTGGATCAGCTCGTCCTGGCGGCCCTGCTCCTTGGCGAAGTGGAGCAGGCGGTGCATGTCGAAGGTGTTGCCGTGGTCGCGGTCGTGGGTGCGGTAGTCCAGGCCCTCGGCCGCGGCCTGCGCGCCGAGGTTGTCCTCGCCCGCCTGCGCCTGCGCCTCGCTCATGCCGTACTTCTTGGTGAGCATCTTCAGCACGGGCTGGATGTCGCCCTTGGCGCGGCCCGGGTCGAGTTCGAAGGACCGGTGGACGACCTCGACACCGTCACGGTGCGGGAAGGCGTCGAGGGCCTTCTCGAAGCGGGCCTTTCCGACATAGCACCAGGGGCACGCTATGTCGGACCAAATTTCGACGCGCATCTTCTTCGGCTCTCCAGGACGGGTGCGGTTGACGGAGACTCCCTCCGTTTCCCCCGTGAACGTTCCGCCCGCCCACTTCATTCCCCGGCGACGGCCAGGTTCATCCCCAGATGGTGATCGCCGTCGGCCGGATCGGCGACCCAGCCCTGACGGACGTAGAAGGCCTGTGCCCGTCCGTTGGCGACATGCACGTCGAGTACGGCGGTCCGCCGGGCGTCGGCCCGCCACTGCTCGACGCAGGCCGCGTGCAGGGCGGTGCCGAGGCCGGCGCGCCAGCGGTCGGGGTCGACGTGGAGCTGGAAGAGCTTGACCGTGTCCGCGGGGCCGCCGTCCGGGGTACGGAAGGAGGCGACGGCGACGACACGGCCGTCCTCGACCGCGCACAGCACATGGGCGTCGGGGCGTTCGATGGAGCCCAGCCAGGCGGCCCGCCAGTCGGAGTCGGACGGCGGGAGACCGTCGGGATAGTAGGTCGAGCGGGCGCGGAAGTGCAGGTCGGCGATGGCCTCGGCGTCGACGGGCAGGGCCGTACGGATCATCAGGGTGTCGGTGGCGTGATCACTCGTCATGCGACCGATGACGTGACCTCCGCCGCTCCGGCTCCCAGGCGGCTGAACTGCGTCCGGTAGGCGCTCGGTGTCAGCCCGGTGCGGCGGACCAGGTGGCCGCGCAGCGAGTCCGCCGTGCCCAGGCCGCAGGCGCGGGCCACCTGGTCCATGGGGAGGGTGGTGGTCTCCAGGAGCTCCTTGGCGCGCTCGACGCGTTGGTGGAGCAGCCACTGCAGAGGGCTCACCCCGCTCTCCACGTGGAAGCGGCGGGTGAGGGTGCGGACGCTCACGCCCGCGTGCCGGGCCAGGTCGGTGAGGGTGAGCGGCTTGTCGAGGTTGCGCATGGCCCAGCCCCGGGTGTCGGCGCAGGCGGTGCCGCGTTCGGGCGGCAGCGGGGTCTGGGTGAACTGGGTCTGGCCGCCCGGCCTCACGGGTGCGACGAGGGCGAGCCTGGCGACCTCGTTGGCGACGGCGGCGCCGTAGTCGGTGCGGATGATGTGGAGGCAGAGGTCGATGCCGGCGGCGTAACCGGAGGAGGTGAGGACCTGCCCGTCCTGGACGTAGAGGACGTCGCCCCTGAGGTCGAGGGCGGGATAGCGCTCGCGCAGCTCGTCCGCCATTCCCCAGTACGTGGTGGCACTGCGGCCGTCGAGCAGCCCGGCCTCGGCGAGCAGGAAGGCGCCACTGCAGATGGAGGCGACGCGTTTGCCCGCGGCGGCGGCCTCGCGGACGGCGGCGACCGCGACCGGGTCGGGTTCGTACCGCCGGCCGGTGCCCGCGAGCACCACGGTGTCGGCGGTGCGCAGGACGTCGAGGCCCCGGCCAACCTGGAGGTCCAGACCGCCGGTCGTCACCACCGGGCCGCCGTCCGAACTGCAGATCGTCACCTCGTAGCCGGGGGCGCCGTCGACCTCGACCTTGGCGAAGAGCATCTCCGGGATGGCCAGGTTGAACATGGAGACGGGGGACGGCGCGACGATCGCGACGCGGTGCGGGGGCCGTTTCCTCGGCATGGCCAGAACCTCCGGTTGTATGGCGTTCCGGCCACTACTCTATGCCGTCGTGGTTCCGCAGCATGGGTACATGCCAACCACCACCACTCGACTCAAGCCCCGCACCGGCGCTTTGACCCCGCCCTCCCCCGCTCTCACCCTCACCGCCGCTCTCCTCGGCTTCGCGCTGATCACCCTCGACGCGTCCGTGGTGAACGTGGCGCTGCCGTCGATCGGACAGGCGCTCGGCGGCGG
The DNA here is from genome assembly GCF_040655035.1 of Streptomyces sp. NPDC050549. Taxonomy (NCBI): domain Bacteria; kingdom Bacillati; phylum Actinomycetota; class Actinomycetes; order Kitasatosporales; family Streptomycetaceae; genus Streptomyces; species Streptomyces sp. NPDC050549. Next base: position 107,076 of record NZ_JBFAJD010000018.1, on the reverse strand, counting down.
GATGTCGGGCCTGCAGTGGGTGGTGGACGCCTACACCCTCTCCTTCGCCGCCCTGATGCTGACCACCGGCGCCTTCGCGGACCGGGCCGGGGCGAGCCGGGCGTACGCGATCGGCATCGCCGTGTTCACCGCCGCCTCGGCGGCCTGCGGCCTGGCCCCGAACCTGCCCACGCTGATCGCCGCCCGCGTGCTCCAGGGCGTGGCGGCCGCAATCGTCCTCCCGGCCTCCCTGTCCCTCGTCCGGCAGGCCTACCCCGAACCGGCCGAACGGGCCCGGGCGGTGGCCACCTGGGCAGCGGGCGGCGCGATCGCGGTGGCGCTCGGCCCGGTGGCCGGGGGTGCACTGACCACTGTCTGGAACTGGCGCGGCATCTTCTTCATCAATCTGCCGCTGGGCGCGGTGGCGCTGATACTGCTGGTCCGGTCACCTCGCTCGGAACGCCGCCCCGCGCCGCTCGACCTGCCGGGCCAGATGCTGGCGGTGGTGGCACTCACCGCCGTGACCTTCGCGGTGATCGAGGGCGGAACAACGGGAGTTGCGGCCTCGCTGGTCGCCCTCGTCGCGGGCGCCGCCTTCGTCCGGGTCGAACTCCGACAGACACATCCCGTGGTGCCGCTCGGCCTGTTCCGCAGCCGTACGGTGTCCGTGGCGGTCGCGGCGGGTGCGGCGTGCAGTGTCGCCTTCTACGGCGTGGTCTTCCTCTTCTCGCTCTTCTTCCAGCAGGTGCAGGGCCGTTCGGCGCTGTACGCCGGGCTGATGTTCCTGCCGATGGCCGCCCTGATCTCGGTGACGAACATCGTGTCGGGCAAGCTGGCGGGCCGCTACGGCGCCCGGCTGCCCATGCTGACAGGACAGTTGCTGGCCACGGCGGGCACCCTCGGCCTGTTCTTCGTCGACGAGCGCACGCCCCCGCTCCTGGTGGCCGTACTGCTCGTGCCGATGGCCGTCGGCTGCGCCCTGACGGTACCGCCGCTGACCATCGTGATGATGGACGCGGTACCGGCCGAGCGGGCGGGGCTGGCGGCCGGGGTGCTCAACTCGGCGCGGCAGGTGGCCGGTGGGCTGGGGATCGCCGTGTTCGGGGCACTGGTCTCGGGCGGGTTCACGGCGGGGCTGCGGGAGAGCCTCGCGATCAGCGCGGCCCTCTTCGCGGTGACGGCCCCACTCAGCTTCCGTCTCTCAGGTCGTCCGGCCAACTCGGCCTGAACTCAAGGTGGTCGTACGTCACGACACACCCCTCCCCCATCGGCGACTGCGTCATGAAGCCGACCAGGGCGGCGTCCGTCTCCTTCTCGTCGCCGAGGGTGAAGAGCCGGACGAAGGTCCAGCGCTTGCCGTCACGGGAGGCGTGGAAGGCGAAGGCCCGCCCGGTGCGACTGACCCGCAGCCACACCGAACTCCCTTCCACGGTGAAGGAGTTGGCGTCGTCGGAGTGCCCCCGGGTGACCACCGTGCAGACAGTGGGCACGTCCGGCGAGTACTCCAGGCACAACTTGGCCCAAGCCCGCTCCCCGACATGGACGTAGAGCACCCCGGCGTCGAACGACCCGGCGAACCCCACGGTCACCCGCGCGATCAGCTGAAAGTCCCCATGCGGCGCCCCGAGCAACCGGGGCGCGTCCGAGGCGGGGTCCAGCCCCTCCCCGGTGGGCGGCACGAACCTGTCCTGCCGGGGCCCGGCCCACCCGGTGAGCACCCCGTCCTCGTGGGACCAATGCCCGTCAGGACCATAAGTTCGGAGGGGGAAGGGCAGTTCGGGAAGTTCCAAGTCCATCCACCAACTATCTCAGGGCGGGCGATCGCCTTTCAGGGGCGCGGGGAACTGCGCGACCAGCCACAACGGACCGGCACTCCGCAATCAACCGCACCCCCAACGGCGCTACCGCTCCAAACGCCCGTCATAACGCCGCGGCAGCCCAAGGGGATTGTCGTCCCGCAGCTCCAACGGCAGCAACGCCTCAGGGGTGTTCTGGTAAGCGACCGGCCGCAGCCACCGCTCAATAGCCGTACCGCCGACGGAAGTCGACGTGGACGTGGTCGCCGGGTACGGCCCTCCGTGATGCTGGGCCGGCGCGACGGCGACCCCCGTGGGCCACGCGTTCACCAACACCCGCCCGGCGAGCGGCGTGAGTTCGGCCAGGATCTCGGCCCCGCGTCCCTCCCCGGCCGCTTCCTGCGCCGACAGATGAACCGTCGCCGTAAGGTTCCCCGGCAGCCGTGACAGCACGGCATTCGCCTGCGCGTCGTCGTCGTAGCGGGCCACCACGGTGACCGGCCCGAAGCACTCTTCGAGCAGCAGGTCGTACGCCCCTTCGGAGGCGAGCTTCTGCGCCGGTACCGTCAGGAACCCCGGGCTCACGGTGTGCTCGCTGCCCGCGCCGGGCGTCACCGGCGAGTCCACATCGGGGAGCCCGGCCCGCTCGGTGACCCCCGCGAGGAAGTTGTCCCGCATCCGGTGGTCCAGCAGTACCCCGGCGTCCGTGTCGCTGACGGCGTCGGTGAGGGACTTGACCAGCCCGTCCCCGGCGGAGCCGGACGGCACCAGGACCAGACCGGGCTTCACACAGAACTGGCCGACGCCGAGGGTCATCGACCCGGCGAGGCCCGTGCCGATCGCCTCGGCCCGCTCGGCCGCCGCCGCCTCGGTGATCACGACCGGGTTGAGGGAGCCCAGTTCGCCGTGGAAGGGGATCGGGACGGGACGGGACGCGGCCGCGTCGAAGAGGGCGCGGCCGCCGCGTACGGAACCGGTGAAGCCGGCCGCCGAGACCAGCGGGTGCTTGACCAGTTCGACGCCCGCCTCGAAGCCGTGCACCAGGCCGAGGACGCCGTCCGGGATGCCCTGCTCGGCGGCGGCCCGGCGCAGCACCTTGGCGACCAGCTCGGACAGGCCGGGGTGGTCGGGGTGGGCCTTGACGACGACCGGGCAGCCGGCGGCCAGCGCGCTCGCGGTGTCGCCGCCGGGGACGGAGAAGGCGAAGGGGAAGTTGGAGGCCGAGTAGACGGCGACGACGCCCAGCGGCACCTTGTAGCGGCGCAGGTCCGGGATCGGCGGGGTGGCCGTGTCGTCGGGGTGGTTGATGACGACGTCGAGGAAGGCGCCCTCGTCGACGATGTCCGCGAAGGCGCGCAACTGGTAGCAGGTGCGGGCGAGTTCGCCGTTGAGCCGGACCGGGCCGAGCGCGGTCTCCGCGTCGGCGACCTCGACCAGCTGGTTCTTGGCCGCTTCGAGCTGGTCGGCCGCGCCGCGCAGGAAGGCCGCGCGGACCGTGCGGTCGGCGAGGGAACCCCGGGCGGCGTGGGCGGCGCGGACGGCGGCGTCCACCTCCTGGGCTGTGGCCTCCACCGCAACCTGTTCCCGCTGCTTCCCGGTTCGGGGGTCGACACTCCAGACTGGTGCTGCTGCCACCGCGGGTCCCTCCACATGTAATGCCGCAGTTCTGGGTCATTCACCAGGCTCGTTCGATATGCTGAACGCTGTCTCTGATGATGAATATGCTCGTGGAGACGATAACTCAAGGTTCTCGTCGAACGAAGGGGTCAAGGGCGATGTCGGCAGGCGAGACAGGCGGCGGGGCACAGGTCAAGTCCGCGGTGCGGACGGTGGAGCTGCTCGAATACTTCGCGGGCCGGCCCGGTATGCACTCCCTCGCGGCGGTCCAGGAGGCCGTCGGTTACCCCAAGTCCAGCCTCTACATGCTGCTGCGCACACTGGTGGAGCTGGGCTGGGTGGAGACGGACGCCACGGGCACGCGCTACGGCATCGGCGTACGGGCGCTGCTGGTCGGCACGTCGTACATCGACGGCGACGAGGTGGTCGCGGCGGCCCGCCCCACCCTGGACCGGCTCTCCGACGACACCACGGAGACCATCCACCTCGCCCGCCTCGACGGCACGAACGTGGTCTATCTGGCCACCCGCCAGTCCCAGCACTATCTGCGGCCCTTCACCCGCGTCGGCCGCCGCCTCCCGGCGCACTCGACCTCGCTGGGCAAGGCGCTGCTGAGCACCTACTCGGACGAGCAGGTCCGCAAGATGCTCCCGGAGACACTGCCCGCGCTCACCGAGCACACGATCACCGACCGCGAGAAGCTCATCGAGGAACTGCACCAGGTTCGGGAGCAGGGCTTCGCCGTGGACCGCGAGGAGAACACGCTGGGCCTGCGCTGCTTCGGCGTCGCGATCCCCTACCGCACCCCGGCCCGCGACGCGATCAGCTGCTCGGTGCCGGTGGCGCGGCTGACGCCCGCGCACGAGCAGATGGTGAAGGACGCCCTGTTCGACGCCCGCGACCGGCTCACCCTCGCCACCCGGAGGCTCTGACGCATGGAGCTCCGCATGATGGAGGTACCCATGGAGGTCGCTCTCCGCCCGGTCCACGACAGCGACCTGCCGGTCTTCTTCCGGCAGATGAACGACCCCGAGTCGCTCCGGATGGCCGCCTTCGCACCCAAGGACCCGGCCGACCGGGACGCCTTCGACGCCCACTGGAAGCGCGTCCGGGCCTCGTCGGACGTGGTGCGCACGGTACTCGTCGACGGTGACGTGGTGGGCAGTGCCGCGCTCTACGGAGAGCCGGGCGAGCGCGAGGTGACGTACTGGATCGACCGCGCCTACTGGGGCAAGGGCATCGCGACGGCCGCGCTGCGCGACCTGCTGGCCGAGGTGCCCGAACGCCCGCTCTACGCGCGCGTGGCGGCCGACAACCCGGCGTCCCGGCGCGTGCTGGAGAAATGCGGGTTCGTGGTCGTCGCCCACGCCCGGGGGTTCGCGAACGCGCGCGGCGCGGAGATCGACGAGCTGGTGCTGACGCTGGGTTCATGAGCACTCGATGAGAAAAGCCGCGTAAGGGAACGACTCCGTTCCGCCCGCTCGTCCTCCATGCGGGATGAACAAGACGATCAGGCGCGCCTCCGTCTTCGCGCTGTTCCTGGTGCTCGCCCTCCTGGTGAGGGCGACCTGGGTGCAGTTCTACGACGGCCAGGCACTCGCGGACGACAAGGACAACCGGCGCAACGCGATCGCGACGTACGCGGACCCGCTCGGAAACATCATCGTGGCCGGGAACGCGATCACCGGCTCGGCGCGGACAGGGGACAGCAGCGACCTCGCGTACAAACGCACCTACACGGACGGCAAGCTGTACGCGGCGGTGACGGGCTACGCCTCGCAGAGCTACGCGCCGACGCAGCTGGAGGGGATCTACGCGAACCTCCTCGACGGCACGGACAGCGGCCTGAAGACCGTCATGGACACGGTCACCGGGGAGCGGGCGGCCCCGGGCAACGTGGTCACGACCATCGACCCGGATGTGCAGAAGGCCGCGTACGAAGCGCTGGGCGACAAGAAGGGTGCCGCGGTCGCGATCGATCCGACGACCGGCAAGATCCTCGCGGTCGTCTCGACGCCGTCCTACGACCCCTCGTCGCTGACCGACGCGAACACCGCCGCCGCTGCCTGGAAGCAGCTCAACGCCGACCCCGACAAGCCGCTGACCAATCGCGCGCTGCGCCAGCCGCTGCCGCCGGGCTCCACGTTCAAGCTGGTCGTGGCGGCAGCCGCCCTGGAGGACGGGCTCTACTCCTCGGTGGACGAGAAGACGACCAGCCCCTCGCCGTACACCCTGCCGGGCACGGTCACCCCACTGAAGAACGAGAGTTCCTCCGCGCCCTGCACCAACGCCTCGATCCGGGTCGCGCTCCAGTACTCGTGCAACACCGTGTTCGCCAAGATGGCCGTCGACCTGGGGCAGGACAAGGTCAAGGCGATGGCCGAGAAGTTCGGCTTCAACGACGACAAGCTGGACATCCCGGTGCGGGCGTACCCCAGCGTCTACCCGTCGAACATGAACCAGTCGTCCACGGCCCTGACCGGCATCGGCCAGTACGACGTGACCGCCACCCCGCTCCAGATGGCCATGGTGTCGGCCGCCATAGCCAACGACGGCAAGCTGGTCTCTCCGCACATGGTGTCGGAGACCACCGACAGCGGCGGCGATGTGGTCCACAACTACGACGACAGCACGACGACGAAGGAGATCGTCAGCTCGCACACCGCCCAGCAGCTCCAGTCGGCGATGCAGACGGTCGTCACCGACGGCACCGGTACGAACGCCCGGATCGCGGGCGTGACCGTGGGCGGCAAGACGGGCACTGCCCAGCACGGCGAGAACAACGACCAGTCCCCGTACGCCTGGTTCACGTCCTACGGCAAGTCCGACTCGACCGGCAAGGAGGTCGCGGTGGCGGTGGTGGTCGAGCAGTCGGACGCGGCGAGGTCCGAGATCAGCGGCAACGGCCTGGCGGCCCCGGTGGCCAAGGCGATGATGAAGGCGGCACTGAAGAGTTAGCGAGCGGCCCCGGCCGGGTGGCCGGGGCCGTCGTTCACTTGACGCCCAGGATCTGCTCCACCGGGTCAATCGCGAAGTACACCAGGAACAGCGCGGACACACCCCACAGCAGCCAGTTGACCTCCTTCGCCTTGCCCAGCACCGCCTTGATCACGACATAGGAGATGAACCCGGCGCCGATGCCGTCGGTGATCGAGTACGTGAACGGCATCACGGCGATGGTGAGGAACGCCGGGATGGCGATCTCGTACTTGTCCCAGTCGATGTGCTTGACGTGGGTCATCATCAGGAACCCGACGGCGATCAGCGCGGGCGCGGCGGCCTGCAGCGGGACGATCGTCAGCAGCGGGGTGAGGAACAGCGCGAGCCCGAAAAGACCGCCGGTGACCAGGTTCGAGAACCCGGTGCGCGACCCCTCACCGACCCCCGAAGCCGACTCGATGTAGGCGGTGTTGGAGGAAGCGGACCCGATGCCGCCGGCTACGGCCGCGGCGCCGTCGATGAACAGGACGCGACCGATGTTCGGCACCTGTCCGTCGTCGTCCAGGAGACCGGCCTCCGCACTGATACCCACGATCGTGCCCATGGCGTCGAAGAAGTCCGACAGGATCAGGGTGAAGATCAGCAGGATCACGGTGATCGCGCTGGTCTCGCCGAAGGCTCCGAACAGACTGAAGTGACCGATGAGCCCGAAGTCGGGCGGGGCCACGATCTTGTCCGGCACCTTGGGGGTCATCAGGCCCCAACTCTTGATGTCGGCGGCGGAGTTGATGATGATCGCGACGACGGTCATCGTGACGATGCTGATCAGGATCGCGCCCTTCACCTTGCGGGCGACCAGCGCGATGGTCAGCAGTACGCCGAGACAGAAGACCAGGACGGGCCAGCCGGTCAGCCGGCCGACGGCGCCGAGCTGTACGGGGACCGTGGTCTGCGCGGCGTCCGGTATACGACTGACGAAGCCCGCGTCGACGAAGCCGATGAACGCGATGAACAGGCCGATGCCGACACCGATGGCCTGCTTGAGCTGTTGCGGGATCGCGTTCATGATCGCCTCGCGCAGTCCGGTGAGGACCAGGACGCAGATCAGGACGCCCTCGATGACGACCAGGCCCATCGCGTCCGGCCAGCTCATCAGCGGCGCGAGCTGGAAGGCGACGACGGCGTTGAGGCCGAGGCCCGCGGCAATGGCGAGGGGCAGGTTGCCGCCGACGCCCATGACGACCGTCATCACGCAGGCCACCAGGGCGGTGGCGGTGACCAGTTGGCCGGTGTCGAGCGAGTGCCCGAACTTGTCCTTGGCGCTGCCCAGGATGATCGGGTTCAGAACGAGGATGTAGGCCATCGTGAAGAACGTGGCGAAGCCGCCGCGTATCTCACGGCCGAAGGTGGACCCCCGTTCGGAGATCTTGAAGTACCGGTCGACGCTGTTCGCCGCCGGTGGTTCGGCACTTGGCCGGTCAGCCACCTTCTGTGACTCTGACATGCGGGTACTCCTCGTTGCCTCAGTGATCGGTGCGCGGATGCTGGCTGGATTGTTCCCGCGTTGAACCTGTTTCAGGTTTTCCCCGTGTTACGGAATCAGGGTCGACGCGCCAGTCCGTGGTCGACCTGTCAGACGCCGTTCGAAGGCCTGTACCAATCCGGCCAGTTGATCACTGCTACGCTTCCGGATCTCGTCGGGGTCATCCCCGGATGATCACATGTCATCTACATGACACACACAACCACGCAGCGAGGAGAGGTCCGCCGTGGGCACAGTCGTCGACGACGCCGCCTCCGTGGAGTTCCACGCCTTCTTCGAACGCCACTACGCCGAACTGTCACGCCTCGCCCACCTGTTGACGGGCGAGGCGGACGCCGCCGACGATCTCGCGGCCGACGCGCTGCTCGCGCTCTGGCACCGCTGGGACCGGGTGCGCGCCGCCGACCATCCCGCGGCCTACGCCCGTGGCGTCGTCGCCAACCTGGCCCGCACCCGGATCCGCAGCGCGGTGCGCGAGCGGCGACGGGTCGCCCTGTTCTGGTCGCAGCGCGAGGAGAAGACCGAGAACCCGGACGTGGCCGGCGTGGTCGACGTCCAAGAAGCCCTGCGCAGACTGCCGTTCCGCAAGCGGGCCTGTGTGGTGCTGCGGCACGCCTTCGACCTGTCGGAGAAGGACACCGCGCTCGCCCTCGGTGTTTCCGTCGGTACGGTTAAGAGCCAGACGTCGAAGGGCATGGCCGAGTTGCAGCGTCTGCTCGGCCCCCAGAGCCCCCCGCTGCGAATGCACGCGGCGATGGCGCGCGGCGGCGAGACCGGAGGGAGGAACCGATGAGGCACCAGGACGTCCACGACGACGAGCTGAGCGCCCGGCTGCACGAGGCGGCCGAGGCCCACGAGCCCGACCGGGCGCGCATCCTGGCGCGGCTCGAACGCGGCATGGCCGCACAGTCGCGTCCCGACCACCGGGCCACCCGGCCGCCCGTGTTCGGCTGGGTGCGGGTCGTCAGCGCGACGGCGGCGGTCGCGAGCGTCCTCGCGATCGGCGGCTACGCGGTGGCGGCCGCGGTGAAGGGCAACTCCCCCGCCGAGCAGACGGTGTCCGTCTCGCCGACCCCGACACCCACGCCGTCCCCGGACGCGACGAGCCGTACGCCAGTCAAACCGGTTGCCCCGAAGCCGAGTTCGGGTTCCGGCAGCTCGCACAGCTCGTCCAGGGCCAGCACCTCCCCGACGACGTCCGCGCCCGCCTCGCCGTCCACGCCCGTGCTGCCGCCGGCCTCCGGTACCCAGGACGGCCCGCTGTGGTCGGACGGCTCGATCGACCCGGGCAGCAACGACTTCTGGGCGCAGAGCGACGTCACCCTGAAGACGACCAGGAAACTCACCTCACTCACCGTCCAGTTGAAGGTCAAGCAGACCGGCGGAGTCACCTCGACGGGCGCCTGGCGCTCACTGCCCGCGGACGACTTCACGCTGACGGTGGCCGAGCAGGACGGGTTCCTGGTCTACACCTGGGTGCTCAAGCAGGGCCGTACGGTCGCGGTCGGCGAGTGGGTCTTCGCCGGGCAGTACAACCATGAGCGCGGCGGCCGGGACGCCAAGGACGACAGCTACTCGGCGGCGGGCACGGCGGGCGGCCGGCAGCTGTCCGTGAAGGGCGACTTCGCGGCGCAGAAGTCGTAGCCGCCGGTCGCAGAAGAAATCCCGGACGGGCGGCAACCCTTTCTCCTCCGGTGGCGACCAGGAAGCGCAAGGTTCCTCTCGCACGGAGTCACACGGAGCAAGTCGCTTGAGCACGCACAAGAAGCACCTCACCCGCAGGCGGGTGCTCGGGGCCTCCGCGATCGGCGTCGCCGCCACCGGCGCGGCCGTCGCGGGCGGCACCGGTCTCCTCCCGTCCGCCTCCGCCGCCGCCTTCGGATACACCGACGACGGCTCCAACTATGTGATCACCACGGGCGCTTCGCTCGTGTTCAAGGTCTCCAAGTCGACGGGTGACCTCACGTCCCTCGCCTACAAGGGCAAGGAGTACGAGGGCTACGGCGGCAAGCACTCGCACGTCGAGTCCGGGCTCGGTGCCTCCGCGGTCACCATCAAGCAGTCGGGGTCGACGATCCTGGTGAAGGTCGTGCACGGGCCGATCACCCAGTGGTACGCGGCCCGCAGTGGCGAGAACAACGTCTACCTGTGGACGAACAAGGCCGACGCCTCCTTCACCGCGACCCGCTACATCGTGCGGCTGAAGCCGGGAGTGTTCCCCAACTCCGGTTCGGACGCGTGGGATTCGACCACGGACACGATCATCGAGGCGGGTGACGTCTGGAAGCACCCCGACGGCACGACCCGCTCCAAGCACTACTCGGGCAAGCGGACCATCGACTACGACCACGTCGGCCTCACCACCGGCTCGGTCGGCCTGTACCTGGTCCGCTCCAACCACGAGAAGGCGTCCGGCGGCCCCTTCTACCGCTCCCTGCTGCGCCACTCGAACGAGGGCGGCGCGGGCCTGTACGAGATCCTGCACTACAACGAGGCCCAGACGGAGCCCGAACGCTTCGGTCTGCAGGGCCCGTTCGTGGTGGCCTTCACGGACGGCGGCACACCTTCGTCCTCCCTCTTCGCAGCGAACCTCGACACGTCGTGGGTGGACTCGCTGGGCATCACGGGCTGGGTGGGCAAGGCGGGGCGCGGGAAGGTGGCGGGGGTCGGGCTGAAGGGTATGGACGCCAAGTACCCGTACACCGTGGGCTTTTCCAACGCCGAGGCGCAGTACTGGGCGAAGGCCGCGGCCGGCACCGGCGCCTTCTCCTGCAAGGGGATGCTGCCCGGGACGTACACGCTGACCGTCTTCAAGGGCGAACTCGCGGTGCACACAGGGTCGGTGGCGGTGACGGCGGGCGGTACGACGTCGCTGCACACCCTGAGCATCACGGGTGACCCGTCCACCGCGGCGGCGGTGTGGCGCCTGGGCAACTGGGACGGCACACCGGGGGAGTTCAAGAACGCCGGGCTGATGACGTACGCGCATCCCTCCGACGCCCGGGCGGCGAAGTGGACGGGGAACGTCACGATCGGGAGCGGAAGCGAGGCCGAGTCCTTCCCGGCATACATCTGGAAGGACGTCAACGACGGCATCCTGGTCTACTTCAAACTGACCGGGGCGCAGGCGGCGGCAGCTCACACACTGCGGGTCGGGGTAACGACGGCGTACATCAACGCCCGCCCCCAAGTCACCGTGAACGACTGGGTCTCCGCCATCCCCACGCCTCCCACGCAGCCCTCGACGCGCGATCTCACCACGGGTTCCTACCGCGGAAACAACCACACGTTCGTTTTCAACGTCCCTTCCAGTGCGTGGAGTTCGGACGCGACGAAGTACAACGTCCTGAAGATCAACGTGGTCAGTGGTTCGACCGGCTCGGCCTTCCTCAGCCCGGGTGCGTCGTTCGACTGCATCGACCTGCTGACCTGAGCCCCCCTCGGTCAGCAGAGCAACGCCCCCGCCGGTGACGACCGGCGGGGGCGTTGTCCATCCGGAGCGGGAGGTCTCAGACGTTCATGCGCCGTATGTGCAGGTGGCCGTCACGGGGAAAGGCAGGCGGCACCGCGGGCAGAACGCTGTCGAACTCGTACCGACCCTTCTCCGCGACCCGGCACGAGGCCAAGTTGTCCACCTGGTGCAGAAGTTCGAGCCGCTCCAGCCCGTCGGCGGCCAAGGTGTCGAAGGCCCAGTCGCTGACTGCGTCGAGCGCGCGGGGTGCTACTCCCCGCCCGCGAGCATGTGCGGCGGTCCAATAGCCCACTTCGGCGGCCGACTTGCCGGGGGTGACCTCCTTGAGAACCATGTTGCCCACCAACTGCTCCTGATCTGAACCGGATTGGGCCTCAAGAACGGCGAACGCGAACCGCTCCCACGCTGCCCAACCCCGCTCCTGCTCCCGCACCCACCGCGCCCCGTCAACCTCGTTGTCGACGATGGAAGTTATCCACTGGCGCAAGACGGGATCCCGGCCCGCCTCGACCAGCGCGGGAACGTCCGCGAGGCGCCAGGGCCGAAGAACGAGAGCGGGTGCGGTCGGCGTCGCGGCCACGTGAAGTACGACGGGAGCAGTCATGAACTGATTATGTGCGACGCCGATTTCACCCTGCCGCCACTCGCACCCGGTGTCTCGCATCTGCCCAGTCGTCACGGTGTCCGGACGCGCAGAGCCTGCACGGACCAGTCGAGCACCGGAGCCAGACTCTCCGGGGCGGGCCAACCGTTGACCACCGCGAGCAGTTGGAGATACCGCTCCCTGCGGGGGTCGTTCACGCGCTCCAGCCGAGCCGCCAGCCGGCGGCGGAGCTCGACGTCGTCGGGGCGGTCGACGAGGTGCGCGTAGTTCGCCGTGAAGGCCGCGACGACCGGATCGGCCTGAGGCGAGGCCGGTTCGACACCGGCGGCGAGGACAGGCCCGACCTGGTCACACACAGCTGCGGCAATATCGCGGCGCGGGCCCGCCGCCTCACTCCGAACCTGCTCGGCGGCCTGCTCCTCGGCCAACTGCCGCACGGAGGCGCGGAATTCAGGATCCAGGGACAGTTCGGCCAACTCCACCCACGCCTGAACCTGTTCCGCATCCGGGTTGTCGGGCAACTCGGGGGTCATCGAGCGCATGACCCCGGCGAAAGCGGGGGTGGCGGCGTCAAGGCCGCCGAAGACTGCGTCGAGAAACTCGCCGACGAGACGTCGGCGTTCGTCCTCGGAGAGTTGGGCCAGCCGGTGCATGAGTTCCGTCTCCTCAGGTGTCGACCCGCGCTCGGCCACCGCCGCCAGCACCGCATGCCGCAGACGCAGGACGCGAATCTGCACGGCCAGTGCTTCGGCGTGCGCCGCGGCGACCTCGGGCAGCGAGAGCTCCCGGTCCACGACCTTCCGGATCGTCGAGAGGTCAAGTCCCAACTCCCGCAGGGTCCTTACGAGGTCCAGGCGTGCGACGGCGTCGATGCCGTACAGGCGGTAGCCGGCCGGGGTACGGTCCGCCGGCGCCACGATCCCGCGATCGGAGTAGAACCGGATGGTCTTGACCGTGAGCCCGCTCCGCCGAGCCAGGTCGCCGATCGAGTAGAGGGTGTCGCCGTCCATGCCGCCCACCTTTGCGTCTCCCCTTGCTGGAGACTCAAGTGAACGGGGTGGGGGCGGTACTGATCCTGATGGGTGTGCGCGCGGACGGCGCTGTGGAACGCTGCCGACTCCTCGGGTTGAGCCGGGGCGTCTGCGTGCGCGGCCCGGAGGAAGGGCTGGTGCTGGTCCGGTCGATGTGGCGAGCAGAGGTGCGTCTGGCTCCGTGGGACCCACGGTTCGAGATGACCCACCGTCGTCTTCTGCCGGCGGAGGAGGTGTTCCGGTCCGTCACCGTCCCCGACGGCCTCGGCCCCTTCTATCGGCGGCTGTTCGCCGAAGCCGCCGTCTCCGGCCCCGACGTCCACGACGTCCACCACCTCTGGCCACCAGATCGCTCACGCTCCGGTCGACTCGCATCGACCGGAGCCTGAGTCAGGGGCGCCTCAGTCCATCGTCGCGCCGATCGCCGTAGACCCCGTCGTCAGGAACGTCGTCGCCGGCAGCGTGCCGCTCGCCGAACGCGCCCCGTACGCCGTCGTCGCGTCCATGGACTTGAAGGACGGGGTCGTGACGCCGCTGTCCCAGTTGTTGGCCGCGGAGACCGTGGCCGAACCGAGCTTGTCCAGGCCGCCCTTGTTGGCGACGGCGAGGTTGCGGGCGAGGCGGGACTTGCTCGTGGCGAAGAAGAAGCCCGCCGCCGTGTTGGAGTACGCGGTGTTGCGGTTGAGGACGATCGCGCCGGTGTTGGAGTTCTCGGTGAAGCCGTTGAGGCTGTTGTCCCAGGCCGCGTTGTCGTTGACGACGTGGGCGACCGCGACGCCTCCGCCGCCGAGCTTGAAGCCGTTGCCGTTGCCCTCGAAGGCGGAGTCGTTCCAGCGGTTCTTGCCGTTGCCGAAGGCCCAGGAGTGCTCGATGGTGACCGGCGAGGAGAACTGCCACAGGTCTAGGCCGTCGTCGGAGTTGTTGTAGAGGCGGGCGCCGGTGACCTTGTTCCCGGTGCCGGAGCCGAACTTGATGGCGATGCCGTCGGCGTTCTGGCCGTGCCCGGCGGCGTCGTAGTTGCCGTAACTGTCCAGGTTCTGCACGAGGTTGTTCGTCGTGCCGTCGCCGCGCAGGGTGAAACCCGAGTCACCGTTGTTCGCCGTGACCAGGTTCTTGAAGATGCCGCCGACCGACGAGGTGGCTACGAAGCCCTGGGCCGGGGAGTTCTGGAAGATCAGGTTCTGGACCGTCCAGTAGTCGCCGTAGATACCGGCCAGCCACTGGCCCGCGGGCAGCTTGGAGCCGTCGATCTTCACCTTCTCCGTGCCGTAGGCCTTCAGCGTGATCCGGGCCGAACGGGTGCCGTTCGCCGTGGACTTGAGGGTCGCGGCCGGGGTGTAGGTGCCCGCCCTGACCTGGATGACCGTCCCCGCCGTGGCGTTGGCGACGGCCGACTCCAGCTGGGCGGTGGTGGATACGGTGACCGTCGACGAAGAGGCTTGCGCGCCACCGCTGTTGAGGCCGAGGTAGACGCCGCCCGCCCCTGCGGCGAGGGCCACCGCGGCGGCGATCGAGAGGGTGCGGGTCCTGCGGTGGCGTCCGGTGCTCGTACGCACGGCGTTGGTTCCTTTCCTGGATGACGAGGACGAAACGGGCCGAAGGGGCCGCCCCGGCCCGTTTCTGGTTCCTGGTCGCCGCCGTGACCGGAAAGGTTGCCCCGGTCCACGGGAAGAGGACCGAAACTTTCGATCCGCCCGGCCCCACCCGCACCGATTGACGCACCGCACCCCGCTGGTGACACTCCGAAGGCACAACCATTCAACAGAATCCCCCACACCCCCACAGGATGTGCCATGCGTCCCCGCACCGCCCGCACCCTCCTGCTCCCCCTCCTGGCCCTCCTTCTCAGCCTGCTCGCCGCCCCGCCCAGTACCGCGCACTCAGGAGCACCGCCCGTGACCCACCCCAAGTACGCCGGCTATCTCTTCGCCTACTTCACCGGCGAGGGCACCGCCGACGGCGAGCAGATCCGCTACGCCCTCAGCCGCGGCAACGACCCGTTGCACTGGCGGGAGTTGAACCAGGGCAAGCCGGTCCTGACGTCGACGATCGGCGAGAAGGGGCTGCGCGATCCGTTCGTGATCCGCTCCCCCAAGGGCGACAAGTTCTACCTCATCGCCACCGACCTGCGGATGTACCGGAACAGCAGCGGCAGTTGGGACTACGTCCAGCGGCACGGCAGCAAGTCCGTGATGATCTGGGAGTCGACCGACCTGGTCCACTGGACCGACCAGCGGCTGGTGAAGGTGGCCCCGGACAACGCGGGCAACACCTGGGCGCCGGAGGCCTATTGGGACGACTCGCTCGGTGAGTACGTCGTCTTCTGGGCGTCGAAGCTGTACGCCGACGACGACCCCGACCACACCGGCTCGACGTACAACCGCATGATGTACGCGACGACGAGGGACTTCCGCACCTTCAGCGATCCGAAGGTCTGGGACGACCCCGGCTACTCGGTCATCGACTCGACCGTCGTGAAGTACAAGGACACTTACTACCGCTACACCAAGGACGAGCGCGACCCGTCCTCCAGCTCCCCCTGCTCGAAGTTCATCACCGGCGAGAAGTCGACCTCACTGACCTCCACGTCGTACGACTTCGTCTCCGAGTGCATCGGCAGCGGTGCGATCGAGCGGGGCGAAGGGCCGACGGTGTTCAAGTCCAACACCGAGAAGAAGTGGTACCTGTTCGTCGACGAGTACGGGCTGCGCGGCTACGTCCCCTTCGAGACCACCGACCTCGACTCCGGCCGGTGGACCCCGTCCACGGACTACCAGCTGCCGGCAAGTCCCCGGCACGGCACGGTACTTCCGGTGACGCAGGCCGAGTACGACCGGCTGCTGGCCGCGTATCCGGCGACCCCGGCATCGGTCGTGGACGCGACGGCGCACGGGCAGAAGGGGTACGCGATCGTCACGGAGGCCTCGTCGAAGGTCGTGCTGCCCATGCAACCCGCCGCGGATCTACGGCACTTGGCGCCGTCGCTGGCGATCGGCCAGGGTGCCACGGTGAGTCCGCCGTCCGGTACGCGACGGGACTTCCGCAAGCCGCAGACGTACACGGTGACGGCGGCGGACGGGAGAAGCCGCACCTGGACGGTGGATGCGGTGCCGACCCGAAGTCCCGTGCTGCCGGGGCTGACCGCAGACCCGGACGTGCACTATCTCGACGGCCAGTACTGGATCTACCCGACGAGCGACGGCTACGCGAACTGGGGCGGGACGAGCTTCAAGGCGTACTCCTCAAGGGACTTGGTCCACTGGCAGGACCATGGAGTCGTCTTCGACCTGGGCCCCGACGTCTCCTGGGCCGACAAGAACGCGTGGGCGCCGGCGATCGCGGAGCGCGACGGGAAGTACTACTTCTACTTCTGCGCTGAGCAGCAGATCGGGGTCGCGGTGGCGGACTCGCCTGCCGGCCCGTTCAAGGACGCGCTCGGCAAACCCCTTGTGGCGAAGGGGGGTTCGCTGAGTGGCCAGATGATCGACCCGGCCGTCTTCTCGGACGACGACGGGCAGTCGTATCTCTACTGGGGCAACGGGCACGCGTACGTCGTGCCGCTGAACGCCGACATGACCTCGTACGACGCGACGAAGGTGAAGGACATCACGACGGGCGACTTCCGTGAGGGGTCCTTCGTGGTGAAGCGCAAGGGCACGTACTACTTCATGTGGTCCGAGGACGACACCCGCAGCGAGAACTACCACGTGGCGTACGCGACGGGACCGTCCCCGCTCGGTCCGTGGACCAAGCGGGGCACGATCCTGTCGAAGAACCCCGAGTACGGGATCCTGGGCACCGGCCACCACTCCGTGGTGAACGTCCCGGGGACCGACGACTGGTACATCGTCTACCACCGGTTCGCCCTGAACGGGCCAGGAAAGCCTGGTGGGGACGGCACCCACCGGGAGACCACGATCGACCGCCTGCGGTTCGCGGCGGACGGAACGATTCAGCCGGTGGTGCCCACCCTCGGGTCAGTCGGTCCGGTACGGATCAGCTGACGAAGTACGTCGGGTTCGGGATCTTGTACGTCTTGTCGGCGTAGCCTCCGTCGAGGTCCGAGTACTGGTCGCCGAAGTTGGCGATGATGTCGTACCCGAGGTCCTCGATGTGCTTCCGGGTGCCGGACTTGTACTGCACGGTGGTGCAGGTCCAGGTGCCCGGCGTGGCGCAAGCGCTCAGGTAGGACGGCGGGTTGTCCGCGTCCTTCAGGAACATGTGGTCGGCGTCGAGGTTGACGTCGGCGCCGACCTTCTTCAGGTTGTCGACCGCGTAGGTGCGCTGCGACTCCTTCAGACCCGAGTTGTAGAAGACCGTGACGCCCTTGGACGCGGCGTACTTGACCAGCTCGGGGGTGCCGAAGACCTCCGGGCGGTTGGCCTGGGCGACGTACGCGGCCCAAGTGGCCGAGCTGTAGCCGTAGTTGTTCTTCTTCTCGTAATCCAGGCTGAGCAGCAGCGTGTCGTCGATGTCGAAGACGACCGCCGGCTTGGCACCCTTGTGGTGCTTGTGGACGGCCTCGTCGATGTACTTCTTGGCGGACGCGTCGATGCGCGCCAGGTCCTTGGCGTAGGGGCTGGTCGCCGAGGCCTGGTACACGCCGTTGCTGTCGAGCGTGGTGCCGTAGTAGGTGTCGATGTCCTTCGTCAACAGCCCGATGTTGTAGGGCTCGTGGGTCGAGTTGGCCGTCGACTGGCCGGCGGTGGCGACGCCCGTGCCGTACAGGGCGGCACCGGCGACGACACAGGCGGCGCCGACGGCGGCCGCTCTGAGGGACTTCCGCATGGGATCTCCGGATCTGGTTGATGGGTGATGCACCAGGTCGGAGACTGTCTACGCGCATCACGCCCTGGTGCGCGAGGACCTTTATCCGATCGATACACAACACACAGGCCGGGGAATTGCCCGCGCATGGGACGCACTTGACCTTCTCTTGGCCGACTTCTCCTAGGGTCGTGGACGCGACTGCGAACGGGGGAATGCGCGATGGGCGACGGAAAGGACCCGGCCAAGGTCCTCGACATCAAGACGGCCGATCTGAAGAGGGCGGCACCGGACTTCCAGACGGCGGCAGTTGATCTGGGCAAGGCGCTGACCGCGCTCGTGAAATCCCTCGACGGTTTGGGTGAACCCTGGGGAAACGACAAGCAGGGCAAGGAGTTCGGGGACTCCTACAAGCCGTTGCAGAAGAAGATCGAGAGCGCGGCGGGCACGCTGGTGCTCGGGCTGACGAGCATTCACGAGGCCATGGTGGACATGGCGGACGGTCATGTGGACAACGACGAGTTGATCGCCGGGATGTTCACCGAAGTGAAGGTCACCAAGTCGGACGGTGCCGGTGAGCGTTGAGGACGAGGCCCGGAAAATCCTGCTGGATCTGGGCATGTGGTGGCCGGAGGCCGACTCGGGGAAGCTGCGGTCGGCGGCGACGGCCTGGCGCACCTTCGCGACAGCCGTCGACGATCTGCGGGGCCCGGTCCAGCAGAGCGCGTCGTCGATCATCCACAACAACACCGGTGAGTCGATCGAGGCGTTCGACAAGTTCTGGGGCCGCTACGCGCAGAGCGCCAAGGGCAAGGACAGCGGCTGGCTGAAGGACCTGGCCGACTCCGGGCGTGACATGGCCACCGCGCTCGACAAGTTCGCCGACGCGATCGACGACGCCATCAACAAGCTCTGGACGCAGATCGGCATCGACGCGGCCGTGATCGCGGGCGGGGTGGCGCTGGCGTTCTTCACCGCGGGCCTGGCCTCCGGCGCGGCGGTCGCGGCGGCCGACCTGGTCATCGAGTTCGGTGCCGGGCTGGGGGTCGCGGTCTCCACGACGATCGCCGAGATCGCCGGGGGCACACTGGTCGCCGCCGCGTTCGGCGGGATCGAGTCGGTCACCGTCGACCTGGCCGTGGCCCAGCCGCTGAAGATGGCGACGGGCCTGCAGCAGGGCTTCAGCCTCGACGAGGTCAACCAGGCCGCCAAGGACGGCATGATCTTCGGCGGCGCGCTGGGCGCGGGCGGCGGGGTCGTCAAGGCGGGCATCGAGGGCGCGTTCAGCGACACCACACCACTGTTGCTACGACCGCCCTCGCTCCGCCCCGACCTGGTCGAACTCGGCCCGGCCGCCCGCAACGCGGAACGCACACCCTGCGTCGGCGAGCCGATCGACGTGGCGACCGGCGCGATGCTGATGACGCAGACGGACCTGGCACTGCCGGCCGCGCTCCCCCTGGAGTTCACCCGCACCCACCTCTCCTCCTACCGCGGCGGTGTCCGCTTCGGCCCGACCTGGATCTCCACTCTCGACGAGTGCCTCCAGATCGACGGTGAGGGCGTGGTGTTCGCGGCGGCGGACGGCATGCGCCTGGTCTACCCGGTGCCCGAACCGGGTGTCCCGACGATGCCGGTGAAGGGCTTGCGCTGGCCCCTGGAATGGGACGGCAAGCCGGACAGCGCGATGACCGTCACCGACCCGGCGACCGGAGTCGTCCGCACCTTCGCCGCCCCCGTCCCCTCCCCGACCTTCGGCGTCTTCCACCTGGCGCTGGATTCCTGGAGCGACCGCAACGGCAACCGCATCGACGTCGAACGCGACGACGAAGGCGTGCCGTTCGGCCTCCGCCACTCCGGCGGCTACTACGTCGCCGTCGACACGACCGGCCCCCGCATCACCGCCCTGCGCCTGCTCGACGAACCGCCGTCCCGCTACGGCCCCGAGGGCCCGGTGGGCGAGGGCACGGTCGTCATGCGCTACGGCTATGACGGTGCCGGCCGTCTGACGGAGGTCGTCAACTCCAGCGGCGAACCGATGCGGTTCGCGTACGACGAGCAGGACCGGGTCACCAAGTGGACCGACCGCAACGGCACTTGGTTCGCCTACGTCTACGACGAGCGCGGCCGGGTCGTCCGCACCGAGGGCGTGGACGGCGTCCTGTCCGGCACCCTGACGTACGACGACACCACCCGCACGACGACGTACACGGACTCGCAGGGTCGCGTCTCCACGCACCGGCACACCGCGGAGGGCCAGGTCGAGGAGGAGACCGACCCGCTCGGCAATGTCACCCGCACCCGGTGGGACGCGTACGGTTCCCGGCCCGTCACGGTCACGGACCCGCTGGGGCACACGACCCGGTACGAGTACGACGACGCCGGCAACCTCACCGAACTCACGCTGCCCGACGGGTCGTCGGCACGGGCGGCCTACAGCGCGCTCGGCCTGCCGACGGAGGTCGTGGAGCCGGGCGGGGCCGTATGGCGGCACACGTACGACGAGCGGGGCAACCTGCTGACGACGGCCGACCCGACCGGTGCCGAGACCCGCTACGGGTACGACGCCTCGGGCCGGCCGACGGCGATCACGAACGCGCTCGGCCACACCCGCACGGTGGCCTACGACGCGGCCGGTCTGCCGGTGTCCCTGACGGACGAGTCGGGCTGCACGACGACGCTCCACCGCGACTCCTTCGGCCGGATCACCGTGGTGACCGACCCGCTGGGCCACACCACCCGCATGGGGTGGACCTCCGAAGGCAAGCCGTCCTGGCGCGAACTGCCGGACGGGGCACGGGAGTCGTGGACGTGGGACGCGGAGGGCAACCTGCTCGTCCACACGGACGCCGCGGGCAACGTCACGCAGTGCTCCTCGACCCACTTCGACATGCCGGCCACGCGGGTCGAACCGGACGGGGCGCGCTACGAGTTCGCGTACGACACCGAACTGCGGCTGACGGGCGTCACCGGCCCGCAGGGGCGGACCTGGTCGTACACGTACGACGACTCCGGGCGGCTGACCGCGGAGACCGACTTCAACGGGCGGACGCTGACGTACGCGCACGACGCGGCGGGACGGCTGAGCAGCCGAACCAACGGGGCCGGGGAGTCGCTGTTCCTCGTACGGGACGCGCGAGGGCGGGTGGTGGAACAGCGGTCGGACACCGGTGACGTGTCGACGATCGCGTACGGTCCCGACGGCAGGATGTCGCGGGCGGCCAACGCGGACGCCGAGGTCGTACTCGAGCGGGACCTCCGGGGCCGTGTCCTGTCGGAGACGACGGCCGGGCGGACCACCAGGTTCGCGTACGACGCGCTCGGACACCGCACCCGCCGGGTGACTCCGTCCGGTCTCGTGTCCGAATGGGCCTTCGATCCGGTGGGACGCCCCGCCGAACTGAGCTCACCCGCGGGCTCCTTGACGTTCCACTACGACGCGGCGGGCCGTGAGACGGAGCGGCGGATCGGTCCGGACACGGTGCTCACCCAGACCTGGAGTCCGGTCGGAAGGCTGACCGCGCAGTCCCTGACGTCGGCCGCGGACCGTCTCCTTCAGCACCGCGACTACGCCTACCGGGCCGACGGCTGCCTCACCGAGATCCGCGAACTCACGTCCGGGACACGCCGATTCGACCTCGACGGTACGGGCCGTGTCACCGGCGTCCGGGCCCACGGCTGGACCGAGACCTACGCCTACGACGCGACGGGCAACGTGGTCCGGGCCGACGCACCGGGGCACGAGGCGTCACAGGAGCGCGAGTTCGACGGCATGCTCCTGCGCCGCGCGGGCCGCACCACGTACGAGCACGACGGTCAGGGACGGCTCGTCCGCAGGACGCACCGGCTCCTGGACGGCCGAAAGCGCACCTGGACCTACGCGTGGAACGCCGAGGACCGGCTGACCGAGGCGGTCACCCCGGACGGCGAGCGCTGGCGGTACGCCTACGATCCGCTCGGCCGCCGCATCTCCAAGCACCGCCTGGCCGGGGACGGTTCCGTCGCCGACCGCACGGAGTTCTCGTGGGACGACACCCGCCTGGCCGAGCGGACCGGCCCGGACGGCGGGGTCACCACCTGGGACTACGCGCCCGGATCGCACCGGCCGCTGACCCAGACCGATCACCGACCGCGGCCCCGTGTGCCCGGCGGCTCCTTCCTCGCGAAGCTGGCGGAGTCCACCACCGGCGACCGCGACACCCGCTACCGGGCGGTCGTCACGGACGGCGTGGGCACACCGACCGAGCTGGTCACGCCGGAGGGCCAGGTGGTGTGGCAACGCCGCACGACGCTGTGGGGCACGCCCTTCCCGTCCGCCGCCGACGCGTCCGCCGAGGACTGCCCGCTGCGTTTCCCCGGCCAGTACGCCGATACCGAAACCGGACTGCACTACAACTTCTTCCGCTACTACGATCCGGAGACGGCCCAGTACATCAGCCCGGATCCGCTGGGCATGGCGGCAGCACCCAATCCCGTCGCCTACGTGAGTCACCCGCTGTGCGGCATGGACCCGCTGGGGCTGTACGACTGCACCAAGGTGAACAAGGTCATCGACAAGGTCCTCCAACGAGCCACCGGAGGGCGGCGGAGCACGGCGACCGGCTACCACGGCCACCTCTCGGCCGAACGGGAGCTGGAAATCCTCTCCAACCCGGACGGCGTCTACATTTCGCAGGGTGGCGCCGAGCGGCTCATCTTCCATCAGGGCGAGGACATCGTCGTGACGGAGAGCAAGGGCGGAGGCGGCGGAAACGTGATCACGAGCTATGGGCCCTCGGGTCCCAAGAACGACAGCGGGGCCGCCGCCTGGGGCGGCTCGCCGGACGACCCCGGACCGGCCGTCACCAAGGAGATGATCGTCGAAGGGAAAATCCCGACCCCGAAGGGAGGCACACTGCCTCCCGCGACACCGCTGCGCTAAGGAATACCCATGGGATCCACGCCGGCCGCCCGGACCGACCTCCTGCTGACCGACCGCCATCCGGTCGCCGTTTCGGGGGCACCCCTCCCCTACCGGCCGCGCTTCACGCCGCTGGGCGGGATCGTGTCGGTCTCCCCCCACACGGATCAGCGCAGCCACGAGTCGCTGCTGTCGGAGACCTTCGGCAGCGTCGACTGGCTGTCGTCCGCCAACGACGAGTTCCGGTTCGGCAAGGCCGACGAGGAGTTGAAGGGGGTCACCCTGCACGTCCCCGACGAGGCGTTCGCCGCGTCCCGGGCCCCTGTGACGTGGCTCGACGCACCACCCGTCGAGGGAGGCCTGCGCTCCCTCGTGCCCGAGAACTTCGACGCACCGCCCGCCGGTCTGCGCTGGACCAGCCCCAGCGGTGATCTTCTGCTGTGCGCCTACGACGACGCGTCCACCGCCCCCCGGGAACTGCTCCGGCTCCGCGTCGCCCGTGATCTGGACCTGGTCTTCGCCGACGGGAGTTACGCGGGCTGGATGCTCGCGCACCCGGCCGCTCATCTCGCCCGCCCGGGTGAGACACCCGCCGAGCACGAACCGTCGGCGGAGCTGGTCCAGGCGCTGCGCGTCTTCTTCGGCCTGTTCGTGGAGCCCGGGATCGACCGTATGCAGGACGGTGACCCGGAGCTGCTCGGGGAGCTCGACGCGCTGCTGGCCGGGCTCGAACCGCTGACCGGCGATCCCAGGGGCTCGGTCCTGCGGGATCGGGTGGCCGAATTCCGCGAGAACTGGTTCGAGTAGAGCGTCGGCACAGGAAGTTCGTCCCGGCGACCGGGCCCGGCCTCGGTGTCACCACACCTCGGCCGGGCCCACGCGCCGGGTCAGTTCATCGTCGCCCCGATCGTCGTACTCCCTGTCGTGAGGAACGTCGTCGCCGGCAACGTGCCGCTGGACGAACGGGCGTTGTACGTCGTCGACGCGTCCGTGGAGACGAAGGACGGGGTGGAGATGCCGGAGTCCCAGTTGTTGCCGGCCGAGGTGACCGCGGAGCCCTTGGTGACCGAGCCGCTGCCGTTGCTCACCGCGAGGTTCTTGCCGAGCTTGGCGGAGCTGGTGGCGAAGTAGTAGCCCCACTTGCTGTTGGCGTACGCGGTGGTGCGGTTGATGACGAGGGCGCCGGTGTTGGAGTTCTCGGTGAACCCGTTGCCCGCGTTGCCCCAGGCCGCCGAGTTGTTGATGACGTGGGCGACGGTGACGCCGTTGCCGCCCAGCTTGTAGCCGTTGCCGTTGCCCTCGAAGGCGGAGTCTCCCCAGCGGTTGACCCCGTTGCCGAAGGACCAGCTGTGCTCGATGGTGACCGGCGACGAGAAGGACCAGAGGTCGATGCCGTCGTCCGAGTTGTTGTACAGGCGGGCGCCGGTGACGAGGTTGCCGGTGCCGGAGCCGAACTTGATGGCGACCCCGTCCGCGTTCTGGCCGTGCGTGGCGGCGTCGTAGTTGCCGTAACTGTCCAGGTTCTTCACGGTGTTGTTCACCGTGCCGTCGCCGGTGAGCGTGAAGCCGGAGTCGCCACCGTTGATGGTCTTGACGTTGTTCCAGTTGGTGCCGGTGCAGGACTGGCAGACGACCGCGCTGTCCGGGGAGTTCTGGAAGGTCAGGTTGGAGACGTTCCAGTAGTCGGCGGTCAGCTTGAAGATCCAGGAGCCGGACGGCAGCGACGACCCGTCGATCTTGACGGTCTCCGAGCCGTACGCGGTGAGCGTGATCGGCGCGGAGGAGGTCCCGTTGGCCGTCGACTGGAGGGTGGCCGTCGGGTAATAGGTGCCGGCCCGGACCTGGATGACCGTACCGGCGGTGGCGTTCTTGATGGCGTTGGACAGGTCGGTGGAGTTGCTGACCACAACGGTCGCGGCGTGCGCCGGAGTGGCGATCACGGCGAGCCCGAGCGATGCCGTGGTCACGGCGAGCGCGGTGAAGGTGCTGATACGACGCATGACGTGCGGGTCCTTTCGTCGATCAGAGCGAGCGGACGGGTTCCCAGTCACCGAGGTAGGTCGCGGGGGTGTGCAACTGGGCCTCGGTGGAGGTGAGTTGGGGCCGGTTCTCCGGGACGGTGATCACGGAGCCCGGTCCCGTGTTGCGGTACTCGTGGAAGCGCATCGACTGCCAGGGGTAGGCGTCGCGCATGTTCGTGTAGGGCGCGACCGGGTCGATGCCGGGCCCGATCCGGGTGTCCCGCACGACGAGGGACGGCCAGGCCGTCGTCTCGTACGACGGGACCCACGGGCGGGCCAGCTTGTACGCGGCGTCCTCGGCGCCGGAGGTGATCCGGGAGCGGACCGCGAGGATGCCGTGCGGGTTGGCGCGGGCGGTGGAGGGGGCGAAGACCATGCCCTTGGGCGTGAAGGCAACGTCCCGTTGGAGGGTGTGGAAGTGGCAGTCCGCGAAGACGGCGGTGGCCCGCCCGAAGACGAAGTCGACGTCACCCTCGATGTAGCAGTGGGAGAAGTACTGCCGGTCGAAGGCGTCCAGCGCCGAGGTGTCGACGAACAGCGTGTCCTGGTGCGCCAGCAGCCGGACGTGCGAGAACCGCGAACGGTCGCCCGTCACATACGCCGCAACCGCCTGGGTGCCGGTGATCTCCGGATGGTCGGCGCGCAGCCAGTCGTTGGCGAGCGTGAGATCGCGGACGGTCAGCCCCGGCGCCCCCGAGGTGAAGGTCGCGGAACCCGCCGTGCCGTACGTCCCCGAACCGTCCGGCTTCTGCGTCCCGTTGGCGTTGTCGTGGACGATGACGACGTCACACGGATCACCGGTGGCACCTCGCAAGGTCAACTCACCAGCCCCTGCGGGGACGTTGACGACTTCGCGATACGTCCCCGGGTGCACGACGATCGTCCAGCCGCTGCCCTCCACCGCGTCCACGGCTGCCTGCACCGACTCCCCGGGCCGGACGTGCAGCACACGACGACGGTCGAAGGCGAAAGCCGGTTCCGCACCGGCGGCTACCAGTCCCCCGGCGATCCCCGCCAGGAGTGTGCGTCTGCGCAGGGTCATCTCCACCCCGGTTTCCAGTCGCCGAGGTAGACGTCTCTCGTCGCCGACTCGGCCTGCTCTGCGGTGAGTTGGGGCCGGTTCTCCGGGACAGCGATCACGGCACCGGGGCCCGTGTTGCGGTACTCGGCGAACCGCTGGCTCTGCCAGGGGTAGGCGTCCGACATGTTGGTGTACGGCGCCACCGCGTCGATCCCCGCACCGAGCGCCGTCTCCCGCACGGTGAGCATCGGGCGGGCGGTGGTGTCCGAGCCGGGCACCCAGGGGCGGGCCAACTTGTAGTAGCCGTCCGGGGCCCCGCTGCTCACGCGGCTGTGTGTCACCAGGTATCCACGCGGGTTGGCGACCGCCGTGGAGGGCGCGAAGACGAAGCCGTACGGTGCCGTCGCCAGGTCGGTGCGGTTCAGGGTCCGGAAGTGGCAGTGGTCGTAGACGGCCGTCGCCCGCCCGAAGACGAAGTCGACGTCTCCCTCGATGTAGCAGCCCGCGTAGTACTGCCGGGCGAAGACACCAAGTGCCGGCGAGTCGGCGTAGAGGGTGTCCTGGTGTCCGAGGAAGTGGCAGTCGAAGAACGCCGAGCGGTCGCCCTGCACCTTGATCGCGACCGCCTGCGTGCCGGTGATGCCGGGGTGCTCGGCGCGCAGCCAGTCGTTGGCGAAGGTGATCCGGCGTGCGGTGAAGCCGTCGGTGCGGATGAGGGTGGTGGCCGAGCCGGAGGTGCCGTAGGTGCCCGAACCGTCGGGCTTCTGCGTGCCGTTGGCGTTGTCGTACACGATGACGACGGCACGCGGGTCCTCACCGGCGCCGAGCCAGGTCATCTCGCTTGCGGCATCGGTGAGTCGGCCGGTCGCCGGGTCGGTGACCCCGGCGGTGACCGTCTCGCGGTAGACGCCGGGCGCGATGACCAGGGTGTACCCGGCGCCGGTCGCGGCGGTGACGGCGGCCTGGACGGTCGTGAAGTCGCCCCGGCCGCACGGGTCGACGTACAGGGTGAGCGGGGTGAGGCGGGCGGCCGGTGAACCGTAGCGGCCGAACGGGCGGGGCCGGGTGGCGGCCCGGGCAGGGACCTGGGCGGGGCCGAGCAGGGCACCGGCGGTGGCGAGGGTGCCCGCCGCGAGGAACCCCCGTCTGGACAAGGGGCGCTGGAGGTGCTCGTGCAAGGGCATGCGGGTGCTCCTTATGACGAGATGACGAGGCGTCAGCGCAGGTGGCCCGCACCGGCGTTGTGGTCGACGACGTACGGCACGGCCCTCGCGGGGTCGATCTTGGTGCGCAGGGTCGGCGTCCAGCCCGCACCGGACTGGAGGATCTCGGTGGGGACACCGGCGTTGTGGACGGCGATCAGGTCGGTGAGCTCGCCGTTGACGTAGTTGTCGTCGGCGGTGAGCGGCGCCTCGGACCACTTCTTGAGGACGGTCGCCTCGGAGATGCCGGCCGGGACCGTGAACGCGTTGTGCTCGGCGACGAGTTGGGACTCCTTGCCGATGCCGTAGCTGTAGCCGTATCCGGGCTCGGCGACGAAGTGGTTGTTGTAGGAGTCGACCTGTCCGAAGCGGACACGGGGCGCGCGCTCGACGAGGTTGGAGAACAGGTTGTGGTGGAGCGTGACCTTCAGGTGGCCCCGGTCGATGGCGGCGGTGGAGGCGCTGTCGCTGTTGCCGATGAGGATCGTCTTGTCGTGGTCGCTGAAGACGTTCCAGGAGGCGGTGACGTAGTCGGCGCCCTTGACGATGTCGAGTTCGCCGTCGTGCTGTTCGAAGATGCGCCCGTAGTAGGTGGGCAGTGAGCTGTCCGGGTGGTCGCCGTCGGTGAACGTGTTGTGGTCCAGCCACACATGGGTGGAGCCGTAGATGACGGCGCTGTCGTACTCGGAGTTCCAGTTGCCGGTGTCGCCGTCGGTCGGGTCCCACTGCGGGAAGCAGTCGAGGGGGCTCTCGAAGGCGAGGTTGCGGACGACGACGTTGTCCACGGCGGTGATCTGCAGGCTGGCACCCTTGAACCCGGCGTTCTTGCCGATGCCGATGATGGTGGTGTTGGCGGGCACGAACGCCTTGATGGCGGTGTTCTGGTTGGCGGCGGAGACCCGGCGCAGGCCCTCGGGGCTGTCGGCCGGCTCGTTGTCGAGGTTCTGGTCGTAGCCCCAGACGGCGGGGTCGTAGGTGGCGAGGTACTGCGCGAAGTCGTAGCCGGGCGCGGCGAAGGAGTCGCAGCCCTCGGCGTTGGCGTCGATGGTCCCCCTGACCCTGATGATCTTCGGCGCGCTGCCGGCGGCGGCCAACGCGGCTTTGAAATCCGCCCAGTCGGAGACGGTGTAGACGTGGTCGGGGGTGGCGGCGGCACCGCCGGCGGTGCCGGTGCCGTAGGAGGCCCAGCCGTCACCGGCGCCGAGGGTCTCGCGGGCGAGACTGCGCGGATGGGCCTGGGCGGTGGTGCCGGTGAGGGCGAGAGCCAGCGCCGTGCACCCCACCAGCGAAGCTATGACGCGGCCATGACATACAAGTGTGCGCACTGTGCGGGTCTCCTTGCTCAGAGGACGTCCGAGGCGTCCGTCGCCTCGGGCCAGGTGATCCAGGACGTGGGAATCTCGTCGCGCAGCCGGACGACATCACCCGGCGCGAGCACCCGGGTACGCGCCGACTCCCGTGCCACGAGCCGCGCCACGGCGATCGCACCGGGCGGATTGAAGTGCGTGTTGTCCTGCTCGGTGTCGGTCCAGTTGAAGTAGACCTTCGTCTCCTCGACCCCGAGCCGCTGCCACAACGCCAGCGACAGCGCCTCGATGTCGAGCAGTGCGACCCGCTCCTGCCGGGCGAGCGCGCGCATCGCCGCCGGGTAGTCGCCGTGGGTCGGGACGGCGTTGCCGTCGGCGTCGAACCTGCGGCGCTCGACAGGGGTCGCGAGGACGGGCCGGGCGCCATGAGCCCTGGCTCCTTCGATGTAGAGCCGCAGATAGTCCTGGTACGTCGTCCAGGGCTCGGTGTAGCGGGTCGGGTCGGCGATCTTCTCGTCGTTGTGCGCGAACTGGACGAGAAGAAGATCACCGGGGCGAATGGCGGCGAGGATCGCGTCCAGCCGCCCTTCGTCGACGAAACTCTTCGAACTCCGGCCGTTCACGGCATGGTTGGCGACTCTCACTCCCCGCCGCAGAAAGAAGGGAAGAGCCATTCCCCACCCGGTCTCGGGCGCTTCGGTGGAGTACTTCTGGGCCGCGGTGGAATCACCGGCGATGTAGAGAGTGCGATCTCGCCGACCAGCTCGCAAGGGAACGGCAGCGAGAGCACCTAACGCGACTTGCCTACGGGTAACGGACACGATCGGTCCACCTTCCGACTTCGTCTTCTGCTTTTTGGGGGCGCGGGGAACTGCGCGACCAGCCCCCACCGGCCCGCAGCCCCCCACAAACCGAAACCACCCGAGCTCAGTGGTTCTGCTTCCAGTCCGCCTGCGCCTTGTTCAACTGGTCCGCAAGCGTGTCCAGAAACGCCTTCGCCGTCATCTTCCCGAGCAACAGCTTCTGGAAGTTCGGCTCGTTGTCCGCCTTGGAAATCGTGTTCCAGTCCGGCAGGTAGTACGGCAACTGCACGATCTTCGTGTCGGCCCCGTTCAGTGCCGCAGCCGCCAACTTCGTGGGCTCGGACTTCTGGATCCACGCGGCGCCCGCCGCATCCGTGTTCGCCGGAACCTGCCCCGCCGACTCGTTGAACTTGGAGTTCTCGGCCGCGGAAACCGCGAACTCGATGAACTTCCAGGCCGCTTCTTTGTTCTTGCTGGACTTGAACAGGCTCAGCCCGTCGACGGGGTTGGAGATCTGTACGCGCGTGCCGTCGTCCAGTGTCGGATTGGGAATGCCCTTGAACTTGTCCGCGCCCAGCGCCTTCAGATGATCCTGATACGAACCGAGGTTGTGACTGAGCATTCCGATCGTGCCGCTGTCCCACTGCGCGACCATCTTGGTGAAGTCGTTGTTGAGGTCGGCGGACGGAGTGTCCTTCTTGAACAAGCCGACGTACTTCGCCAACGCGGCAACGTTCTTGGGGTCGTTGACCGTCGTCTTGTCGCCGTTCCAGAACGAGGTGATCCCGGTCTGCCCGTACACCGCGTCGAGGGCCGGGGCGATGGACCCCTCGCCGCCCCGGATCGTGAAGCCGAACTTGTTCTTGGCCTTGTCGGTGAGCTTGTCGGCGGCGGCGTAGAACTTCGACCAGGTGGTCGGCGCGTCCAGACCGGCCGCCTTGAACAGGTCGGTGCGGTACCACAGCGTGCCGTTGTTGGCGGAGGTCGGGATCTGGTACAGGGTGTCCCCGCCGCCGGCGGACTTGCTGACGTCGAGCAGGTTCTGGCTCAACCTGCCGTTCAGCGAACTCGACTTGAGCCGGCTGTCCAACGGCTCCAACGCCCCCTGCACGGCGACCTCGGCGAGCACCGCGGTCCCCACCCCGCCGACGTCGGGCAGGCCGCCGCCCTGGATCGCGGTGTCGTACTTGGACTGGGCGCTCGCCGCCGGTATCCCGACGTACTTGACCTTGATGTCGGGGTTCTTCTTCTCGAAGTCCGCGATGATCTGCTTCCAGATGTCGGTACGGACACCGCCGTTGTTGTCCCAGAAGGTGATCGTGCCCTTGCCGGAGCCCTCGTCGCCCTTGTCCCCCGCGCCGCCACTGCCGTCGTCGCCGCAGGCGGTGGCGGTCAGCGCGAGCACGGAGCCCAGGGCGACGGCCATCGCGGCCCGCCGGCTTCTGCGGATGCTGGTCTTCATAGGTCGGCTCTCTTCTTGTGGATCCAACGGGGTGATGAGGTCACGGCCAGGGGCTGGCAAGCGCTTGCTACGGAGGTGCGTCATTGCGACTCCCAACAGGCGTACGGGCAGGGCGAGTTAGTGGAGAGAACTGATCCGGAACCGCGTGAACACCGCCGCGCCGGCATGTCCCGTGCCGACGGGCGCGAGCGCGAAGAGCCCGAGCAGGGCACCGACCCAGCGCCAAGGGGTGGCGGCGAAGACCTGGCCGCTCGGACGCCGCCCGTCCCCGACGTCGTAGAAGAAGCGGCACCGCGCCCCGGCGCCGATCTCGATCCGCAGCCGGACCCGGCCCTCGGGTGCGGGACAGGACTCCCCCGCGTCCCGTTCACGCTCGGCGACGGGCTCGGCGAAGCGGTGCACGAACCGCGCCTCGCCGTCCGCGCCCCGCTGGAGCCCGATCCAGCTGTACGCGTCGCCGAGCACGGCCAGTCCGGCCCTCGAACCCAACTCCTGACTGTGCAGCCGTAGTTCGACCTCGACGCCTACGGGCGTGCCGGGAAGGCGCTGGGTGAGGAGGCTCGGGAGCCTGCGCAGGTCGTGCGCGTCGGCGGAGCGTGCGCAGGCCAGTCGTAGGCCGTCGCCCGAATGGTGGGTGGCCCAGCCGTCCTGCGGGTTCGCCGTCCACTGCCACTGGCGGCCGTACCGCCCGCCGGGGAAGTCGTCGTCGGTGGCGGGCTCTGCGGGCGGCTGCGGCGGGAGATCCGGTTTCCGGTGTACGGCTACGGGGGCGCCCGCGTCGCCGATGACCGGCCGGCCGTCGTCGCCCCAGCGCATCGGCTGGAGGTGCACGACTCGGCCGTAGGGGCCGCGCTGTTGGAAGTGCAGGAACCAGTCCTCGCCGGACGGGGTGCGCACCCACGCGCCCTGGTGCGGGCCGTTGACGTCGGTGTCCCGTTGCTCCAGGACGACCTGCTCCTCGTACGGCCCGAAGAAGCCGCGGGAGCGGAACGCGCCCTGCCAGCCGGTCCCGACTCCCCCTGCGGGCGCGAGGATCCAGAACCAGCCGTCGTGCCGGTGGACCTTGGGACCCTCCAGGGTGAACCAGCCGGGGATGTGGTCCGCGTCGACGATCACCTTGCCGTCGTCGAGCAGGGTCGTGGCGTCGGGGTGCATACGGTGGCCGGTGAGGCGGTTGTTGATGCCCGCGCGGGACTTGGCCCAGGCGTGGACGAGGTAGGCCTCGCCATCGTTCTCGTCGTCCCACAGGGGGCACGGGTCGATCAGGCCCTTGCCCTCCTTGAGGAGGTGGGGGCGGGTCCAAGGGCCGCGTATCTCGGGGGCGTTGATCTGGAAGATGCCCTGGTCGGGGTCGCCCCAGAAGATCCAGAAGCGTTCGTCGTGGTACCTCAACGCGGGTGCCCAGACAGCGCAGTCGTGCCGGGGGGTCCTGAACTCCCCTGCCGGTTCGAGGCGTTGGAGGGCGTGGCCGACCAGGGTCCAGTTCACCAGGTCGCGGGAGTGCAGCAGCGGCAGGCCCGGTACGCGGCCGAAGCTGGACGCGGTGAGGTAGAAGTCGTCGCCGACCCGGATGACGTCGGGGTCGGACCAGTCGGCGTTCAGGACGGGATTGGTGTACGTCTCGGGGATCACTGGCCGACCGCCTTCCGCACCAGCACCGCCGCCTCGCCCCGGCCCAGGCCGCCGTCCGCGACGACGGTGACGATGCGTCGTACGACCGTGTCGCCGGGCGGGATCGGCAGCCGTTCGTCCGATGCCAACGACGAGCCCACGCCCGGGTATTCGGCGGTGCGGACGAACCACGGGTCCTGGCGGGAGCGGTCCGTGGCTCCGGCGAAGACCAGCGTCCAGCCGGTTCCGGCGAGGGCCAGCCAGTCGGCGCGGGTGCCGTGGACGGCCGGTTCGCCCTCGCGGTCTGCGGTGAAGACGCGCGGGGTCTCCGCCTCCTTGCGGGCCCGCCAGAAGAAGCCGCCGTACGCGGCTCCGGGGCGGCCGTTGGTGGCGGGGCTGCCGATCGACAGGGGGTCCGGCGTCACATTGGTGAGGGAGAAGGTGAAGTCCAACGCCCAGGCGGTGTCGGTGAGTTCGGTGGCAGCGACGGTACGGCGCTCACGCAGCAGCTCGGCGCCCGACGCCACCCAGCGCAGTTCCTCGACGAAGCCGTCGGGGTCGCGGAGCTGGAAGGCGGAGTGGCGTTGGGCGCCGTGGTTGTCCAGTTCCGTGGGGCCCTGGTCGCGGACGTAGGTGCGCCCGCCCCAGAAGTTGTGCCCCTCGACGTCGGGAACGGCGACACCGACGCCGAGGTGGTGGGTGTGGTCGACGGGGCTCAACTCGGTGACCGCCGTGCCGGCCAGGGTGGTGACGGGGTGCAGGTAGGGGCGCGGGGAGAGCCGGGGGGGCAGCTCGGGCCGGGTGACGTACCGGGCGACCGGGCGGCCCGCGACGCGCAGCACCGGCGTGTCGTGGGTGATCATCAAGGGCTCACCTCTTTCGGTGGGGCCCAGGGGGCGCCCAGCTCTGAGTAGAGGGCGAGGGTGTCGGCCGCCGCCGTGACCAGGGCGTCGATGCCGGGGACGACCCGGCGGTTCTCGGTGGTCAGCAAGTGCCAGGCGTCGGTGGGGAGTTGGGCCGGGTCGGGGGCCTGGCGGATCGCTTCGACCACCTTCATGAAGGCGCCTGTCGAGTCCGGTTCGACCAACAGGGCTTCGCCGTCGGCGAGATGGGCGACCAGGTTCTCCAGCAGGTCGGTGCTGCCGTACTCGAACTCCTCCGGGCCGTGGCCCGCCCGCTGGAGCAGGACGCGGTCCTGCTTGTACCAGTAGGTGATCCGGCCTTCGCTGCCGTGCACCAACACATAGGGATCGCCGGGGTGTTCGGCGCACAGGGTCACCGCGACAGTGACCGGGCGGCCCTGGACGGTGCTGACGCGGACGCAGGAGGTGTCGTCGGACTCGATGTCGTTGGCGCGCAGGAGTTCGGTCTCGATGCGGGCGACGTCCTCGGCGCGGGTCGTGCCGTTGAGGGCGAGGGCGGTGGCGACGGCGTGCGCGAGGGGGTTCGTCAGCGCGCCGTCGATCACGTCGACGCCGTTGAGGCGCCGCTTGCCCGCCCAGGGGGCACGCCGGTAGTACGCCTCGTCGCGTGCCCAGGCACCGGCCCCGCCGACCCCGGTCACGGTGCCGATGGCGCCCTTGGCGATGAGTTCGCGGATCGCGGGTACGGCGTGCGAGCCGAGCGACTGGAAGCCGATCTGGCAGACCACTCCGGCCGCGGCCACCCCGTCGGCCATCCGGCGGAACTCGGCGTACGACGGCGCGGGCGGCTTCTCCAGCAGCAGGTGCACGCCCCGCTTCGCGGCGGCCAGGGCGAGGTCCGTGTGGGTCGGGATCGGGGTGCAGACCACGGCCACCCGGGCGCCGGTGGAGTCGAGGAGTTCACCGAAGTCCGGTGACTGCGCCGGGAGTTCGCCGCCGAACTCCTCCTCGGTCAGCGGGGTCAGCTCACAGATTCCGACGAGTCGTACGAGGCCCTTGTCCTGGAGCCGGCGGATGTTCTCGACGTGCCAGCGGCCGTGGCCGCGCGCGCCCGCGAGGACGACGGGGACGGGTGTGGAAACGGTCGTGGCACCGTTCATACGGGTCATGGGATTCTCCCTGCGTCGACGATCTTCGCCAGCAGGGTAAGCGGTTGCCTCATCCCTTCACCGCCCCCGCGCTGAAGCCGGTGATCAGCCACTTCTGGATGAAGGCGAAGACGATCACCACGGGTACGGCCGCGACGATGCCGCCCGCGGCAAGTGCGCCGAGGTCGACGCTGTCCGCGCTCATCAGGGTGTTGAGGCCGACCGGGATGGTCTGCTTGCTCTGGTCGGAGAGGAACATCAGGGCGAAGAGGAAGTGGTTCCAGGCGTGCACGAAGGCGAAGGAGCCGACGGCGATCAGGCCGGGCCGCAGCAGCGGGAGGACGACGATGCGGAACGCGGCGAAGCGGTTGCAGCCGTCGACCCAGGCGGCCTCCTCCAGGGACTGCGGGACGTTCCGGATGAAGCCGCTGATCAGGATCATCGACAGCGGGAGCTGGAAGACGGTCTCCGCGAGGATGACACTGCCGAGCGAGTTGATCATCTGGAGCTTGGCGAAGATCTGGAACAGCGGGACCAACAGCAGGGCGCCCGGCACGAATTGGGAGCAGAGCAGGGCCAGCATGAAGGTGCGCTTGATCCTGAACTCGAAGCGGGCAAGCGCGTAGCCGCCGGCCAGGGCGACGACCGTGGTGAGGACCAGGGTCGCGACGCCGACGTAGACGCTGTTCTGGAAGTAGACGCCGAAGCTGCGCTCGGTCCACACCTTCTGGAAGTGGTCGAGGGTCATCGGCCAGGGCACCAGGGAGGTCGAGCCGGCCGGGCGGAACGCGAAGAGCAGGATCCAGTAGAAGGGGATCAGGGTGAAGACGAGGTAGATGCCGAGCGGGACGTAGATCTGCCAGCGCGGCACCTCGTCCCAGGCGCGGCGGACCTTGCGCGGCTGTTGCGGTGCGGCGGACTCCCGCTCGCGGGCCGGGGCGATCTCGGTGATCACTTGTCGCCGCCTCCGAACTTGCTCAGGCGCAGATAGACGATCGAGAAGAAGAGAAGGATGACGAAGGCGACCGTGGTGAGGGCCGACGCGTAGCCGAAGTTGTGTGCTTCGACGCTGGTGTTGGCGACGTAGAGCGGAAGCGTGGTCGTCTCGCCGGCCGGGCCGCCGCCGGTCAGGGTGTAGAGGAGGTCGACGTTGTTGAACTCCCACACCGCGCGCAGCAGTGTGGACAGGACGATCGCGTCCTTGAGGTGCGGCAGGGTGATGTGGAGGAATTGCTTGAAGCGGCTCGCGCCGTCCACCTCTGCGGCCTCGTAGAGGTCCTTCGACACGGACTGGAGGTCGGCGAGGATGAGGATCGCGAAGAAGGGGACGCCTCGCCAGAGGTCCGCGACGACCGCTGCGGAGAAGACCGTTGAGGGGTCGGAGAGCCAACTCGTGCCGTACTGGCCGATTCCCATGTCCGCGAGGTAACGGGTCACGCCCGTCTGGGAGTTGTAGAGCAGCACCCAGATCGCGGAGGTCAGTACGCCGGACACGGCCCACGGGGAGAACACCAGCGCGCGGCCGACGGACCGGCCCACGAAGGTCTGGTTGACGATGAGTGCGAGGGCCAGTCCGAAGAGGAGTTGGAGGCCGACCTCGACGACGACCCACTTGGCGCTGAAGGTCAACGTGTCCCAGAACTGGGGGTCGTTGGTGAAGGCGTGGGTGAAGTTGTCGAGGCCCGCGAAGCCGTTGCGCCACGGTTTGGTGGGGTTGTAGTTCTGCAGGCTGTAGTAGAAGACGCTGATGACCGGGTAGGCGATGAAGCCCAGCATGAGCAGCGCGGCCGGGGCGATCAGTAGATACGGGAGCCTGCGCGGGGTCGCGGAGGCACGGCGCCGCCGGGGTGGCGTCGGCGGTTTCGCCACGGCTGCGGCTTGGGCCATGACTGTTCTCCGTTCCAGTGGGGCGGGTGCAGCAGGTGCGGGTGCGGTTCTGGTGCAGGAAGCGCTTGCTCGACGGGTATGCGGAAGGTGCTCAACCGGCGTACGGGTCCGGCACCTTGCCCGGCCGGGCCAGGAACTCGAAGTCGCAGCCGGTGTCCGCCTGGGTGATCTGGTCGTTGTAGAGCGCGCCGTAGCCGCGCTCGTACCGTGCGGGCGGCGGTGTCCACTCCGCCCTGCGTCGTTCCAACTCCTCGTCGTCCACGTTGAGTTGGAGGGTGCGTGCCTCGACGTCCAGGGTGATGGTGTCCCCGGTCCGCACAAGCGCCAGTGGTCCGCCGACGTACGACTCGGGTGCGATGTGCAGCACGCACGCGCCGTAACTCGTGCCGCTCATACGGGCGTCGGAGATCCGGACCATGTCCCGCACGCCCTGCTTGAGGAGGTGGTCGGGGAGCGGGAGCATGCCGTACTCGGGCATGCCCGGTCCGCCCTTGGGGCCCGCGTTGCGCAGCACCAGCACGCTGTCGGCGGTGATGTCCAACTCCGGGTCGTTGATGGTGCGTTGCATGGTCCGGTAGTCGTCGAAGACGACCGCGGGGCCGGTGTGCTTGAGCAGGTGCGGCTCGGCGGCGATGTGCTTGATGACGGCGCCGTCCGGGCAGAGGTTGCCGCGCAGGACGGCGACTCCGCCTTCGCTCGCCACCGGGTTGTCGCGGGGTCGTATCACGTCGTCGTTGTGGACCCGCGCGCCGGCGAGCTGCTCACGCAGGGTGTCGTGGGAGACGGTCGGGCGGTCGAGGTGGAGCAGGTCCGTGATCCGGGAGAGGAACCCGGGCAGGCCGCCCGCGAAGTGGAAGTCCTCCATGAGGTACGTCCGTCCGCCGGGCCGTACGTTCGCGAGGACCGGGACCGTGCGGGCGATGCGGTCGAAGTCGTCGAGCGTGAGGTGGACGCCCGCGCGGCCCGCCATGGCGATCAGGTGGATGACGGCGTTGGTGGAGCCGCCGAGGCCGAGGACGGTGGTGACCGCGTCCTCGAAGGCGTCCTGGGTGAGGATCGACGAGAGAACACGCCCCTTGTGGACTTGTTCAACGATCCTCATGCCGGATTGCGCGGCCATCCGATCGTGCCCCGAGTCCACGGCGGGAATGCTCGACGCACCCGGAACGGTCACACCCAGCGCCTCCGCCGCCGCCGTCAGCGTGGACGCGGTCCCCATGGTCATGCAGTGCCCGGGCGAGCGCGCGAGGCCGCTCTCCAGTTCGGTCAGCTCGCAGTCGCCGATGAGGCCGGCGCGCTTGTCGTCCCAGTACTTCCACATGTCGGTGCCGGAGCCGAGGACCTCGTTGCGCCAGTGGCCCGGCAGCATCGGTCCGGCGGGGACGAAGACGGTG
Organism: Streptomyces sp. NPDC050549; assembly: GCF_040655035.1. Lineage (NCBI taxonomy): Bacteria > Bacillati > Actinomycetota > Actinomycetes > Kitasatosporales > Streptomycetaceae > Streptomyces > Streptomyces sp. NPDC050549. Next base: position 69,708 of record NZ_JBFAJD010000018.1, on the reverse strand, counting down.
GGCAGGTCGACGCTCGCGGCGCCCATGAGGAGGGCGGGGGTCGACTTGTCGCAGCCGCCCATCAGGACGGCGCCGTCGACCGGGTAGGACCGCAACAACTCCTCTGTCTCCATCGCGAGGAGGTTGCGGTAGAGCATCGGGGTCGGCTTCTGGAAGGTCTCGCTCAGCGTCGAGACGGGGAACTCCAGCGGGAAGCCGCCCGCCTGCCACACGCCCCGCTTGACCGCCTGGGCGCGGTCACGGAGGTGCACATGACAGGGGTTGATGTCCGACCAGGTGTTGAGGATCGCGATGACGGGCTTGCCGAGGTGTTCCTCGGGGAGATAGCCGAGCTGGCGGGTGCGGGCCCGGTGGCTGAAGGAGCGCAGCCCGTCGGTGCCGTACCACTGGTGGCTTCTGAGCTCTTCCGGTGCCTTCATATGGACCATCCGGCGGCTATCGCGGCGACCTCGGCGCGCTCGCTCTCGGGCAGGGACCTGCTGGGCGGCCGTACGTCCCGACGGCACAGGCCGAGTGACGCAAGCGCTTCCTTCACGATCGTGACGTTGTTCGCGGAGCCGTTTGCCGCCCTTAGCTCCTCGAATCGGCGGATCTGTTCCCACACCTTCATCGCGCCCGGATAGTCGCCCGATCGAAGCGCTTCGATCATGTTCAGCGAAACGGAGGGGGAGACGTTCACGAGTCCCGAGGTGAAGCCGGTGGCGCCCGCCGAGAAGTAGGAGGGCGCGTACGGTTCGGCGAGACCGGCGACCCACACGAAGCGTTCGAGCCCCGCGTCCCGCGCGAAGGCGGCGAAGCGGGCCGCGTCCGGGACGGCGTACTTGACGCCGATGACGTTCGGGCAGTCGTCGGCGAGTTCGGCGAGGCGGGCGCCGAGGAGTTGGGCGTTGCGGATGTACGGGACGACACCCAGGTCGGGCACGGCCTCGGCGATGGCGCGGTGGTAGTCGACCCAGCCGCCCTGCGAGACGTAGGGGTGGACGGGCTGATGGACCATCACCATCTGCGCGCCCAGCTCACGGGCGTGCCGGGCGGAGGCGATGGCGGTCGGCACGTCGTGCCCGACCCCGACGAGGATCGCGGCCCGCTCCCCCGCCTCGTCGACGGTCAACTCCGTGACGAGCCGCCGCTCCTGGGGGGTCAGGGCGTAGAACTCGCCGGTGTTCCCGTTCGGCGTGAGGATGCCGATCCCGCCGTCGAGCAGGCGGCGCAGCAGGGCCCGGTGGGTGTCCTGGTCGACGCTGCCGTCCGCGGCGAACGGGGTCACCGGGATCGCCACCACGTCGGCCAGGGCGGCCCGTTGGGCCTCGAACGCCGCTGTCATGCCTGACCTTCCTCTCCCTGGGTTCCCAACTCGGTGCCGGGGAAGGCCCGTTGGACGAACGACGCGATGTGGGCGTGCAGCGCGGTCGCCGCGGCGTCCGCGTCGCCGTCGAGGGCGAGCCGCAGGATCTCGCGGTGTTCGCCGGCCTCCCGTTCCCAGGAGGGCGAGGCGGCCCAGGCGACGGCGGAGACCAGGGCTGCCTGGTCGCGGACCTCGTCGAGCATCCGGCCGAGCAGCGGGTTGCCGCACGGCAGGTACAGGGCGCGGTGGAACTCCCGGTTGGCGAGGGAGCGTTCGGCGGTGTCGGTGGCCTCGTCGGCGCGGGTCAGCGCCTCGCGTGCGGCGTCCAGGGAGGCGCCCAGCCGTACGGCCCGCCGTAGCGCCTCGGGTTCGAGGAGCAGCCGGACGTCGTACACCTCGCGCGCCATGTCCGCGTCCACCATGCGCACCGTGACGCCCTTGTACTGGTTCATCACGACGAGCCCGGTGCCGGCCAGGGTCTTGAGGGCCTCGCGCACCGGGGTCTTGGACACCCCGAACTGTGCGGCGAGTTCGGTCTCGACCAGTGGCCGACCCGGCGTCAACTGCCCGGTGAGGATGCGGTGTTTGATCCCTTCCAGCACGAACTGCGTGCGGGAGGGGATCGGCGTGGGCACAGAGGTCATGCGCGCCTCTCGGATCTCACATATCGCGTCTCATATATGACGTACGAAGTACGACGCGTTGAAGGTAGGAGCGGCCCTGTGTTTCGTCAATGCTTCTGACAAAGGAACGAGAAAGCGCTTCACATGGTCTTGGTGACGCCTTCGAGCGCGGCGGAGGTCCGGCCGGGGAAGATCGCGGCGGCGCGCTCCAGTGCCGCCTCCCTGGTGAGGGTGGGTCCCACGTGGGTGATGAGGAGTTCGCGCGCGCCCTTGGCGCAGGCGCCGGCGTCCTCGGGCGTGAGGTGGACCTGCCGTTCGCCTTCGCGATGCCGGTCGATGTCGGCCTCGCAGAGGAACACGTCGGCGCCGCCCGCGAGTTCGGACAGCGCCTCGCAGGGTCCACTGTCCCCGGAGTAGCCGAGGACACTCCCCTGGCACTCGGCGCGCAGCCCGTACGCCTCGCTGTCGTGGGCGACGGCGCGTGCGGCGAGGCGGAGGTTCCAGTGCCGGACGGCGTGGCCGTCGTAGAGCGGGCGGAAGTCTAGGACGCCGCTCAGGAACCGGACGTCCGGCTGTCCGAAGAAGCCGGCGAGTCGGCGGGCGCAGTCCTGCGGGGCGTAGACCGGTATCGGGGCGGCCGGGGTCATCCCGCCGAAGGCGAACGCGTAGGCCGCCGCGAGGAGATCTGCGCTGTGGTCGGCGTGCAGATGCGAGATCCAGATCGCGGTGAGCCGCGCCGGGTCGGTGTGCCGCTGCAACTCCGCGAACGTTCCGGTGCCCGCGTCCACCCACACCTCGGCGCCGCCGCCGCGCAGCAGGTACCCGGAGCAGGGGCGGCCGGGGCGTGGATGCGGGGAGGCGGTGCCGAGGATGGTGAGACTGAGAGGCATGGTGGGGAAGAGTACGGTTCCGGGGCCCGCGGTACTCACATTTCAGGGCGTTCCGTGGTGCTCGGTCTCGGACCGCCCACGCCTGGGCACCGCGGTCAGTACCCTGACGCGATGATGGCCGACACTCTCCTGTCGAGGGCGATGACCGGTGCCGTCGACCCGCCGCTGCTGCCTCTGCCGGACCGTGTCGTCGGACTCCTGTCGGAGCTGGGCAGCCCGCCGCGGCTGGCCGCTCATCTGCGAGCCGTCCACGACGTCGCGCATCAGCTGGTCGACTGGGCCGAGCGGCACTGCCCGGCCCTGTCCCTCGACCGCGGGGCGGTGCTCTTCGGGGCGGCGACGCACGACGTGGGGAAGACGGTGCACGTCTCCGAACTCTCCGGGCCCGGGGCCGCGCACGAGGAGGCGGGACGCACTCTGCTGCTGGGCCACGGCGTCGGCCCGGAACTGGCCCGCTTCGCCGCGACGCACGCCTCGTGGGCGCGGCCGGGAGTCGGTCCGGAGGACCTCCTGGTGAGCCTCGCCGACAAGGTGTGGAAGAACAAGCGGGTACCCGGGCTGGAGGATCTCGTCGTGGCCCGGCTGGCCGGGGCGAGCGGCCGGGCGGTGTGGGAGGAGTTCATGGCGCTCGACGAGGTCCTCGCCCGCATCGGCGACGGGGCGGACGAGCGGCTGGCGTTCCAGGCGTCGTTCCCGGTCCACTCCTGAGGCGCCGGGCCTACGGCTTCCAGCCCGGATCCCGTCCGCTCAGCCCCACCGCCCGGTCGAGGAGCGGTGCGTCCGCCGGTACCGGCACCACCGGCCCGAAGATGCCTCCGCCGCCGGTCGGGTCCTCGGCCGCCGCCAGCAGGAAGGTGTACGAGGCCTGGAGCGCGGTCGGGTCGGGGTCGTAGGGCTGGCCGGTGGCCACGGCCAAGTCCCAGCCGTGGACGACCAGTTCGTCGGCCACGACGGCGGCGGCGATCTCGCCGGGGAGGTCGATGCCGCCCGCGCGGGTCATGCCGGTCCAGGCGGCCGGGTCGCGCCAGGCCTCGGCGAGTCCGTCGAGGATCTTGGGGAACTCCTCGCGCCAGCCGGGGCCGATGTCCGAGGCGGTGACGTCCGGCGCGGTGTCCGTCATGACGCCCAGGTCCTTGCGCGCGGCGTCGCGGAAGGCCACGGACAGGCCGAGAAGGTGTCCCAGCATGTTGCGTACGGCGGTGCCGGGACACGGGGTCACGTCTCTGAGCTGCTCGTCGGTGACGCCCTCCACCAGCCGGGCGACGACACGGGTCTGCGGGCCGAGGTCGAAGATGCTGTCGGTCATGCGCTTCCCTCCCGGGGATCGGTCTCACTCAGGGGGTAGACCGACGGCGGCCCGGGAACTCATCGCCCGGCCCCGGATCGGTTCCCGCGCGGACGGTCCCCGGCGCAGACACCACAGCGCGATCACCGGGTCGCAGCTCGCACAGCCCAGCGAGGGGTCGCGGGCGAACGGGACGATCGGGTGCCCCTTGAGGTGGTGCACGATGTCCCACCCGGTGTACAGCAGTCAGCCGACGCCGATCCAGGTGCACGATTCCAGGTCGCGGTAGGCGACACAGGTGGCGACCGCGGTGAACACGAACTCCCAGCCGCCCAGGCCGCCTCCGCTGAGATACGCCGCCCCCGCTGCCGTCACGGCGTTGAGGCGCCGCCGGTGCGCTTCGGGGACGAGGGACATGAGCAGCACGTAGAGAAGGCCGACGACGATCGGCATGAGGTGGCGCATGCGCCGACGTCAGAACCGTCCCGCCCGCCGCCCCAGGGGTGTTGCCGACAGCTTGCGACGGGTTCCCGCCCGCGCCGCGCGGCGCGTTTCTAGGGCACCTGCCCGATGCCGCACCCCCGGCCTTAGACCCACGATGACCAGGCATGACGAAGAACTGGACGGTGACCCGCATCCTGCGGGACCGCGACGCGGGGCTGTATTTCACGGGGCTGGTGGTGTCCGCCTTCGGCACGTCCGCGCTGGGGCTGGCGGCCGGCGTGTGGGTGAAGGACCTCAGCGGCTCGAACGGTCTGGCCGCGCTGTGCATGTTCGCGGTCTGGGCGCCGACCCTGGCCGGCCCGGCCCTCGGCACGATCGCCGACCGCGTCCGCCGCAAGCCCCTGCTGATCCGCACGAACCTCGGCCTGGCCGCCCTCCTCCTCACCCTCTTCGCCGTCGACTCGCGCGCCGACCTGTGGCTCCTGTTCACCGTCCTGCTCGTCTACGGCACCGTCGTCGTCGTCCAGGACCCCGCCGAGTCGGCTCTCGTAACCGCCGTGGTGGACCGGGATCTCCTCGGCGACTTCAACGGGCTGCGGACGACCGCGGTGGAGGGCATGAAACTGGTCGCGCCGCTGACGGGCGCGGGTCTGTACGCCGCGTTCGGCGGGCCCGTGGTGGCCTGTCTCGACGCGGTGACGTTCGCGCTGGCGGCGGGCCTGTGGCTGTTCGTGCGCGCACACGAGGAACGGCCCCGGCGCCCCGCCGGCGACTGGCGGGCCCAAACCGCCGAGGGCGTCCGCGAGTTGTGGGGACATCCCCGGCTGCGCCCACTGGTCCTGGCGGGCGGGACCATGATGTTCCTCGCCTCCCTGAGCAGTTCGACGAACTACGCGATCGTCGAGGCCCTGGGGCACGCTCCCGCCTACACGGGGGTGCTCTACGTGGCCCAGGGCCTCGGCTCGGTCGCGGTCGGGCTGGTCTCCGGGCCCGCGCTGCGACGGCTCGGCGAGCGCCGGTTCGGGGCGGCCGGGATCGCCCTCGCGGCGGTCGGGGTGGCCGCGCGGGCCGTGCCGTCCGACCCGGTGGTCCTGGCGGGCGGCGCGGCGGTCGGTCTGGGGCTCCCGTGTGTACTGATCGCCGCGTTCACCGCCGTACAGCGGGAGTTGCCGGGTCCGCTGCTGGGCCGGGCGACCGCCACCGCCAACACCCTGATCTTCACACCGAACGTGTTCGGACTGGCGGCGGGCGCGGCGCTGGTCGAACTGGTCGACTTCCGGCTGCTGTTGAGCCTGGTCGGGCTGGCGCTGATCGCAACGGGGACGTGGCTGGGGCTGGTTGGGACGGGCGCGATCCCGGCACTTTTCGGGAGGAAGTCCGGCTCGGATCAGAGCCCGGTCAGCGCCGACCGCACCTCCGCCAAGTCCCCGTCCGACGCCAACCCCGCGTGATACAGCCGCAGTTCCGTCGCCCCGAGGCCCCGCGCCCGTGCCGCGTCCGCCGCGAGTGCCCCCGGGCGTCCGCCCATCCCGGAGACCACCGTGAAGTTGGCCGCCAACACCCCACCGTCCAGGCCCTGTTCGGCGAACGGGGTCAGCAGGCCCGCGCCGCCCGTGCAGGGGACCACCACACCGTCGGCCACCGAGAGGATGTGTCCGGGGTCCACGCCCGCGTTGGCGCCGCAGTGGTACGACTCAGGGTCCGCGTGCAGCAGGACCTGGAAGTCGGCGGGTGCGGCGGCCCGCACCGCGGCGACCGCCGTCTCCTGGAGTGTGCGGGCCCTGTCGTCGCGCCATGCGCACGTGGCCGTCGCGTTCGCCTCACCAAGAAGTTTCTCGACCCCCGCCCAGCCGCCGTCGGAGGGCGCCCCCTGCCACACCGGTTCCAGCCCGGCCCGCACCACCGCCGCCAACTCCTCGGCGTCGAGGCCCTGTTCGCCGTAGCCCTCCCGGCAGGCCGGGCAGAAGCACAGGGACATCAGGTACTGACCCGCGTCCCCGAGTGGCACTCCGCCGGTCTTGTCGTGGGCGTGCAGATGGGCGAGGCCGTACCAGCCCAGGGACTCCAGTTCGGTGCCGTGCGCGCCGGGGCGGACGGCCGCTTCGGCGGCGAGGTCGACGAGGTACGCGCGCGTGGCGGGCTGGGCGATACAGGGTGCCCAGGGGTAGCGGTCGCCGTAGGCGTTGACCACCGAGGTGTCCGGATGTTCCGCGCCCAGGCGGGAGTTGTGGGCGAGTACCACCCAGGTGTGCACCTCCAGGCCCGCGTCCGCGAGGGCGGCGGCGGCCTCCCCGTAGGCGTCGCCGGGCGCCCAGTCACCGGCCGCGTACGGCCTCAACTCCCGCCCCTGCCAACGGGAGTCCGGCGGGTACAGGACGGCCGCGTGCTCGGCGGTGACCACGCGGTGGCGCGGGTGACGGGGGGTCAGCGCGCGCGTGGAGTGGTATGCGGAGGCGAGGGTCGCCTGCCGGACACCGAGCCCGGCGATCCTCTCGGCCGCCCCGGGGTCGCCGTTGACGTCCCAGGGGTAGACGAATGCCGATGCCTTCACGCGTCCTCCTCCATCTGCGAGTCCATCTGCGAGTCCATCTGCGCCTCGATCAACGTGTAGCCGCGCTCGATGAGTTGGGCCAGTTGTTTGACATGGTCCTCGGTCGGTTCCGTCAGCGGCGGGCGGACCTCTCCGACGTCCAGACCTCGCATCCGTACGCCAGCCTTGACCAGCGAGACCGCGTAACCGCGTCCCTGGGCGCGCAGTTCGACGAACGGCCGGTAGAAGCCGTCCAGGAGGCGGTTCGCCGTGGTGTCGTCGCCGGTCGCGAGAGCCCGGTGGAAGGCGAGCGCGATCTCGGGGACGAAGCAGAACACGGCGGAAGAGTAGAGGGTGATGCCGATGCCCCGGTAGGCGAGCTGGGTCTGTTCTGCGGTGGGCAGGCCGTTGAAGTACAGGAAGTCGCCGGGGACTTCGCTGCGTACGGTGCTCACGATCCGCTGCATCAGGTCGAGGTCGCCCAGGCCGTCCTTGAAGCCGATGACGCCCTCGGTGCGGGCGAGTTCGACGACCGTGGACGGGGTGAACACGGCGTTGTCGCGCTGGTAGACGATGACGGGCAGCGCGGTCGCCGCGGCCACCTCCCGGTAGTGCCGCAGCAGTCCCTCCTGGCCGGCGACGACCAGGTACGGCGGCATGGCGAGCAGCCCGTCCGCCCCGGCGGCCTCCGCGAGCCGTGCGTACCGTACGGCGAGCGCGGTGCCGTAGCCCGCGCCCGCGACCACCGGCACCCGGCCCCCGGTCGCCTCCACGGCGGCCCGCACACACGCCTCGAACTCCTCGGGCAGCAGCGCGTGGAACTCCCCGGTGCCGCAGCACGCGAACACGGCGGCGGCGCCGGCCTCGACGCCCTGGCGGACGTGCGTGCGGTACGCGTCGAGATCGACGGCGCCGTCGGGGCCGTACGCGGTGACGGGGAAGAACAGCGGCCCGCTGGGGACAGTGAGCCGATCGGCGAGAGGGGCTGGCGTCACGGGCTCTCCCTTGAAACAGACGCGTGCGTTCTTCTGATCAACGTCTACATTTCTGAACAGTGCCACCCTAAGGATCTGCCTCAGGGCGGGTCAAGCAGGCAATTGAGCGAGAAGGAGGCGGATTTCCCAGGTCCGCGCCACACTTGACGGGCATGGTGACCGATCCTTAGCTTGTCCATGCATGTGAATAACGTTCACGCATGAGGCCACTGATCCTAGGAGACCGAGGATGCCCGCTCCCCGCACCGTTCTGCTCACCGGCGCCGCAGGCGGGCTCGGCACCCTGATGCGGGACCTGCTCCCCTCCTACGGCTACGACCTGCGGCTGCTGGATCTGCGCCCGATCGAGGGCGAGCCGGACGCGATCACCGCCGACCTCTCCGACCGGGCGGCGCTCCGCGAGGCCGTGCGCGGCGTCGACGCGATCATCCATCTCGCGGGCATCTCCCTGGAAGCCTCCTTCGACAAGATCCTCGCGTCGAACATCCAGGGCACCTACAACCTCTACGAGGCCGCCCGCGAGGAGGGCGTCGCCCGCGTCGTCTTCGCCTCCTCCAACCACGCGGTGGGCTACACCCCGCGCCCCCAGGGCGACGACCCGCTCATCCCGATCGACACCCCGCACCGCCCCGACACCTTCTACGGCCTGTCCAAGTCCTTCGGCGAGGACCTGGCGCAGCTCTACTGGGACAAGCACGGCCTGGAGACCGTCTCCGTCCGCATCGGCTCCTGCTTCCCTGAGCCCAGCAGTGTGCGCATGCTGTCGATCTGGATGAGCCCCGCCGACGGCGCCCGCCTCTTCCACGCGGCCCTGACCGCCGAGGACGTACGGCACACCGTCGTCTACGGCTCCTCGGCCAACACCCGCCTGTGGTGGGACCTGTCGTCCGCGCGGGCGCTCGGTTACGAGCCGCAGGACGACTCCGAGCCGTACGCCGAGAAGCTGATCGCCGAGCAGGGCGAGCTGGAGCCGGGCGTCGAGGCGCACGCGTATCTGGGCGGTCACTTCGTGAACGACCCGCCGATCTGGCCGTACTGACGGTCGAGCCGTAGCAGCATCGGCCGCACTGACGGAAAACACACCTTCGTGGCGGCGGGCGGGCACCGAACGGGCCCGCCCGCCGGCGTGTTCGGGCACGGGCGCTGCCCGATCTCACGCCCCGGCGCACAGCGGCGCAGGTCCGCGACGGGCACAGCACGCGGTAAACGGTCACACACGGGCAGCATCGGGCGTGCAACAGGCCTGGTCAGTGCCGCGCACCCGCTGTAGAACTTCCCCCAAGGGCCCCACCGGGCCCGAACGGGCAGTACTCCGGGTGAGCGGGAAGGCGGTGTCGGCCATGGGGACGAGTTCGGCGGAAGAACGTCAGCGGGAGATCGTCCGCGCCGCGCGCCGCACCGGCTCGGTCGACGTCACCGCGCTCGCCTCCGAGCTGGGCGTGGCCAAGGAGACCGTACGGCGCGATCTGCGCGCCCTGGAGGACCACGGGCTGATCCGCAGGACCCATGGCGGGGCCTACCCCGTGGAGAGCGCCGGTTTCGAGACGACACTCGCCTTCCGAGCCACCAGCCATGTCCCGGAGAAGCGCCGGATCGCGGTCGCCGCGGCCGAGCTGCTCGGGGACGCCGAGACGGTCTTCGTCGACGAGGGCTTCACCCCCCAGCTCATCGCCGAGGCGCTGCCCAGGGACCGGCCGCTGACCGTGGTCACCGCGTCCCTGCCGGTCGCGGGCGTGCTCGCCGAGTCCGAGAACACCTCGGTACTGCTGCTCGGCGGCCGGGTCCGGCACGGCACCTTGGCGACCGTGGACCACTGGACGACGAAGATGCTCGCCGGCTTCGTCCTCGACCTCGCCTTCATCGGCGCCAACGGCATCTCCCGCGAACACGGCCTGACCACGCCCGATCCCGCCGTCAGCGAGGTGAAGGCACAGGCCATCCGCGCCGCCCGGCGCACCGTGTTCGCGGGCGTGCACACCAAGTTCGGGGCGGTCAGCTTCTGCAGGTTCGCCGAGATCGGCGCCCTGGAGACGATCGTCACGAGCACGCTGCTCCCGTCGGCCGAAGCCCACCGCTATTCACTGCTGGGGCCACAGGTCATCCGCGTCTAGCACTCCGCCGACGCAAGGTTTGAAAACCCAACTCACCCACCAGGGGTGTGCCATTCCCGCGCGCACCCCTTTTCTCCCCATACGTGCAGGAGCGATCCATGCGAACCCAGAGCCGACGACGGCCGCCGCGAGCCAAGCTCGCCCTGGCCGCCGCAGGGACGCTGCTCGCCCCGCTGCTCTCCGGCTGCTGGGTCGGAGCGGGCGGCGCCGGATCAGGCGGCAACTCGATCAACGTCCTGATGGTCAACAACCCCCAGATGGTCGAACTCCAGAAACTGGCCCCGCACTTCACGAAGGAGACCGGCATCAAGGTCAACTTCACGGTGCTGCCCGAGAACGACGTCCGCGACAAGATCAGCCAGGACTTCGCCAACCAGGCCGGCCAGTACGACGTGGCGACCCTCTCCAACTACGAGATCCCGATCTACGCCCGCAACGGCTGGCTGCACGAGATGGACTCGTACGTCGCCAAGGACCCCGCCTACGACGAGCAGGACGTCCTCAAGCCGATGCGGGAGTCCCTGACCGCCGACGACGGCAAGCTCTACGGGCAGCCGTTCTACGGCGAGTCGTCCTTCCTGATGTACCGCAAGGACGTGCTGGCCGAGAAGGGCCTCACCATGCCCGCACACCCGACCTGGACCCAGGTGGCCGACATCGCCGCCAAGGTCGACGGCGCGAAGTCGGGCATGAAGGGCATCTGTCTGCGCGGGCTGCCCGGTTGGGGCGAGCTGATGGCGCCGCTGACGACCGTCGTGAACACCTTCGGCGGCACCTGGTTCACCAAGGACTGGAAGGCGCAGCTCGACTCCCCCGCGTTCGAGCAGGCGACGAAGTTCTATGTCGACCTCGTCCGCAAGCACGGCGAGTCCGGCGCGGCCCAGTCCGGCTTCGCCGAGTGCCTCAACAACATCACCCAGAGCAAGGTCGCCATGTGGTACGACGCCACCTCGGCGGCGGGCTCGCTGGAGGCCAAGGGCTCTCCGGTGAAGGGCAAGATCGGCTACGTCCCCGCGCCCGTCGAGAAGACCGACTCCTCCGGCTGGCTCTACACCTGGGCCTGGGGCATCCAGAAGGCGTCCCACAACTCCGACAAGGCCTGGAAGTTCGTGTCCTGGGCGTCCGGCAAGGAGTACGAGCAACTGGTCGGCGAGACGGACGGCTGGTCCAACGTGCCGGCCGGCAAGCGCGCCTCGACGTACACGAACCCCGAGTACGTGAAGGAGGCCGCCGCCTTCCAGGAGCAGACGAAGGAGGCCATCGAGGGCGCCAAGCCCAACGACCCGGGTGTGCAGCCGCGGCCCGCGCCCGGCATCCAGTTCGTCGACATCCCCGAGTTCACCGACCTCGGTACGAAGGTCTCCCAGGAGATCAGTTCGGCCATCGCCGGACGGCAGTCCGTCGACTCGGCCCTGAAGAAGTCCCAGAAGCTCGCCGAGAAGATCTCCAAGGAGTACGAGGGACGATGACCGCCACGACAACGGCCCCTCTGGCCGCCAGCCCGACCCGTACCGCGCGGCAGCCCTCGGACAAGCTGCGCTCCTGGGCCACCCGTGCCCCGCTGCTCCCCGCCCTGGTCTTCATGATCGTCGTGACCCAGCTCCCGTTCGTGGCCACGCTGGTGATCTCCTTCTTCGACTGGAACGCGCTCTATCCGAAGGCCCGGCACTTCACCGGTTTCGACAACTACCAGCAGGTCCTCAGCAACGCCGACCTGCGCCACTCGGTGTGGACGACCGTCCTGCTCACCGTGGCGGTCGTGCTGGCCAGCCTGGTCTTCGGCCTGCTTCTCGCACTGCTCCTGGACCGCAGGTTCCGCGGCCGGGGATTCGTCCGCACCCTGCTGATCGCCCCGTTCCTGGTGGTGCCGGTGGCCGCGGCCCTGCTCTGGAAGCATGTGCTCTACAACCCTGAATACGGCCTGCTCAACGGGCTGTTGCACTATGTGGGCGGCCCACAGCCGGACTGGATCTCCAACACCCCGCTGCTCGCGGTGGAGGCATCGCTGGTGTGGCAGTGGACGCCGTTCATGATGCTGATCCTGCTGGCCGGGCTGCAGAGCCGCGACCACCAGCAGATCGAGGCCGCGAAGGTGGACGGCGCCAGCGACTGGCAGGTCTTCCGCTATCTGACGCTGCCGCATCTGCGCCGCTATCTCGAACTCGGCGCCCTGCTCGGCTCGATCTACATCGTCCAGAACTTCGACGCGGTCTTCACGATCACGTCCGGCGGCCTGGGCACCGCCAACCTGCCCTACACCGTCTACCAGAGCTTCTACCAGGCCCACGAGAACGGCCTCGCCTCGGCGGCCGGCGTCCTGGTCGTCATCGGCTCGATCATCATCGCGACCTTCGCCCTGCGGGTCGTGTCGTCCCTGTTCCGAGAGGAGGCGTCGCACGCATGAGCAGCATCGCCGTACGCGCGCGTGCCCGCCGCAAAGGCTCGGGCCTCGGCCTGGTGGCCTGGCTCCTGGGCATCGTGTTCTTCCTGCCCATCGCCTGGATGGCGCTGACGTCCTTCCACTCGGAGGCCGACGCGGCAACCAATCCGCCGTCCTTCGGGGCCGCCCTCACCCTGGACGGCTACCGGGAGTTCTTCGGGACGGGCGGCGGCGCGAGCCCCTGGCCCGCGCTGGTCAACTCCCTTGTGGCGTCGGTGGCTTCGACGCTCTTCGTGCTGCTGCTGGCGTTCCCGGCGGCCTACGCGCTGTCGATCCGGCCGGTGAAGAAGTGGACGGACGTCCTGTTCTTCTTCCTGTCCACGAAGATGCTTCCCGTGGTGGCGGGCCTGCTGCCGATCTACCTGTTCGCGAAGAACGCCGGGATGCTGGACAACATCTGGCTCCTGGTCATCCTCTACACCTCCATGAATCTGCCGATCGCGGTGTGGATGATGCAGTCCTTCCTCGCCGAGGTCCCGCTGGCCGTCATCGAGGCGGCGCAGATCGACGGCGCCCGGCTGCCGACGATCCTCGCGCGCGTGGTGGCCCCGATCGCCCTCCCCGGTATCGCGGCGACCGCCCTCATCTGCTTCATCTTCAGCTGGAACGAGCTGCTGTTCGCCCGGGTCCTCACGGGGGTCGTAGCCGAGACCGCGCCCGTGTTCCTGACCGGCTTCATCACCAGCCAGGGCCTGTTCCTGGCGAAGGTGTGCGCCGCGTCGCTCGTCATCTCCCTGCCGGTGCTCGCCGCGGGGTTCGCCGCCCAGGACAAGCTGGTCCAGGGCCTCTCCCTGGGAGCCGTCAAATGAAGGCCGCCGTCATCGAGTCCGTGGGCCGCGCCGTCGTCACCGAGGTCCCGGACCCGACGCCGGGTCCCCGCGAGGTCGTCGTCGAGGTCGCCGCGTGCGGCCTCTGCGGTACCGATCTGCACATCCTCCAGGGCGAGTTCGCGCCCAAGCTGCCGATCGTGCCGGGCCACGAGTTCGCCGGCGAGATCGTCGCGGTCGGCACCCAGGTCACCGAGGTCTCGGTCGGCGACCAGGTGGCCGTGGACCCGTCGCTGTACTGCCACGAGTGCCGGCAGTGCCGCAACGGCCACAACAACCTCTGCGAACGCTGGGCCGCGATCGGCGTCACCACGGCGGGCGGCGCGGCCCAGTACGCGCTGGCCCCGGTGGCGAACTGCGTGAAGCTGCCCGAGCACGTACGCACCGAGGACGCGGCCCTGATAGAACCGCTCTCCTGCGCGGTGCGCGGGTACGACGTCCTCCAGTCCCGCCTCGGCGCGCATGTCCTGATCTACGGCTCCGGGACCATGGGCCTGATGATGCTGGAGCTGGCCAAGCGGACCGGCGCGGCGAGCGTGGACATCGTGGACCTGAACCCGGCCCGTCTGGAGACGGCCCGCACGCTCGGTGTCTCCGGGTCGGCGGCGAACGCGGACGAGCTTCAGAGGCCGCAGGGCTGGGACCTCGTGATCGACGCGACCGGCAACGCGGCGGCGATCCAGGACGGCCTGGACCGGGTGGCGAAGGCGGGCACGTTCCTTCAGTTCGGGGTGGCCGACTACGCGACCCGGGTGTCGATCGACCCGTACCGCATCTACAACCAGGAGATCACCATCACCGGCTCCATGGCCGTGCTGCACAGCTTCGAGCGCGCGGCGGAGCTGTTCGCGAACGGGGTGCTCGACCCCGGGATCTTCATCAGCGACCGGATCGAGCTGGAGCGGTACCCGGAGGCGCTGGAGCAGTTCGCGGCGGGGGTGGGGCGGAAGATCGTGGTGATTCCCTGAGCGAATCGACGGGGATTCGAGCCAGTACTTCCAAAGCTTGGCCAATTGGTCACTTGGTAAGGGAACGGCAAAATGGTCTCGGTCGTTCACGAGGCATGACAGCTATGACCCCTGGCTCGAACATCCCTCTTCCGGTCTCCCGGGTGGCGGTCGATGTCGCCGCCCCCGTGCGGCTCGACGTGTCGAGCCTGCTGCTCACCGGCGACGGCAAGGTGCGCTCGGACGACGACTTCATCTTCTACAACCAGCCGAACGGCCCGGGTGTGACGTACCGCTCCGGCGGCGGTACGTCCCCGGACGCGATCACCGTCGACACGGCCGCGGTGCCGCCCGGGATCGAGAAGATCGTCGTCACGGCGAGCCCCGACGCCGCGGGGCAGACCTTCCAGGGCATCGAGCCCACGGCGACGATCCGCAGCGCGGACGACGGCTCGGTGCTGGCCACCTTCACACCCCCGCAGCTCGGCGCCGAGACGGCACTCGTGGTCGTCGAGATCTATCTGCGCAACGGCGTCTGGAAGGCCCGCGCGGTCGGCCAGGGATACGCCGACGGCCTGGCGGGCATCGCCACGGACTTCGGCGTCTCGGTGGAGGAACCCGCCGCGGCGCCGGTCGCTCCGCCGGCCCCGATGCCTCCGCCCGCCCCTGCCACGCAGGTCCCCATGGCGCCTCCGGTGCCCGCCGCTCCCCCGGCCCCGCCCGCCGCTCCGCCGCTCGGCGCCGGCAAGATCAACCTCGACAAGGGCCGCGTCAGCCTCCAGAAGAACCAGACGGTGTCCCTGGTCAAGGGCGGCCGGCCGTTCCTCTCCCAGGTCAAGATGGGCCTCGGCTGGGAGCCCGCGTTCCGCGGCAAGGACATCGACCTGGACGCCTCGGTCATCGCCTACGGCCCGCAGCGCAACCACGTCGACAGCTGCTACTTCGGCAAACTGTCGATCCTGAACGGCGCGATCAAGCACTCCGGGGACAACCTCACCGGCGAGGGCGGCGGTGACGACGAGGTGATCGTGGTCGACCTCGGCCGCATCCCCCAGGAGGTCACCGGCCTGGTCTTCACGGTCAACTCCTTCTCCGGCCAGAAGTTCACCGAGGTCGCCAAGGCCTACTGCCGCCTCCTGGACGCCGCGACCGGCGAGGAACTGGTCCGCTTCGACCTCACCAACGCCGAGGCCCAGACCGGCGTCATGATGGCCAAGCTCGTCAAGCAGTTCTCCGGCGAATGGGACATGACCGCGATGGGCGACTTCGTGAAGTCCCGCACGGTGCGCGGCATGGTGAAGCCGGCGGCCCAGGCACTGTAACCACCACAGAGACAGTCCTACGACCGCTGCGGGCGCCCCTGTTCGAGGGGCGCCCGGCGTTGTTCATTCCCCCCGTGTCCTCTGACATCGAAGTTGGATCGTTTGCCATCGAAGTTGGACTGGTCGGACGGTGGTGTGTCGTGACGCGATGGGTGTTACCTGGTCCCGGTTTCTGCCATCTGTCGTTGTCGATCATCTGCGACTCTTCGGGATGAACCTCACCTCGGCTGGGCAGTAAGGTCTGCCGCTTGGCGAACGCGCGATCTGTTGTCAGTGGCGTGCGCTTGGATAGGCCGCATGACTGTTCACGACGTTGCCGAGGCTCTTCCTGATATCGCGACGCTGCGGGATCGGTGTCGGTCGATAGCCATGCTGGAGGCTGTGCTGAACCCTGACGGTGAGCGCTACTACTCATTCAGCCGGGCCTGGTCCGAGACGGAGGAGATCGCCTCCATGCGCAACGGCTCGGGGGACGAGTTCGACATCATCTTCTCGCCGGCGGGCGCGTATGTCCGAGGATTCGACCACGAGTCGGAGATGAGCCCATATGTCGACGACGCACCCTGGCCAGGCGTAGTGGACTCGGTCCACGAGGTGTTCCGCAGTTGCGTCGAAGAGGCGGCCTTCACAGACGACGGAATGCCCAGGGTGACGGCTTGCATGTGGCGTGAGGCGGGAAGCGAGCACTGGCAGGCAGGAGAAATTGACTTCCCTGAAGACAACGCCGACCCCGACGGTTCTGGTTGGCTGTTCCACCTGCTGGTCGACCCATCGCCGGAGGCATTTCAGAAGTTCGCGGAGGACTACTACGAGATCCCGGTCGACATCCACGCGGTGCGCCACGTATATGCCCTTCGGCCACTGACCCATGACGTGGTCACCGCATTGAACGACAAGGCATCCCTGGCCGGCATTGCCGACTGGCTCTGTTCACGAGTTGCGACAGCACCTGTACGCGAGTTTGGGAGGCACCCGCATCATCAGGGCATATCGAACTGTTCATGAGATTCGACAGCACCCGTTCGCGGCGAAGGGCCTCGCTCGGATCCAAATGGGGCAGGTTGACCGCCGGGGATTCCTGCGCCGAAGGCCCGGTGGGCACGAGTTGCGCCCCCAGTTCCTGATCTGCGGTCAGCCGCCGACGCCAGCCGTAACCGTCTTCCGTTGCGCGGGAAGGGAATGAGCTGCTGGTGCCCAAGGAGATCTTCGACGGTTCGTCAGAGGGTGGGGAGGATGCCTCCGTCGACCGAAATGGTGATGCCGGTGAGGTAGGAGGCGCGTGGGGAAGCGAGGAAGACGATCACCTCTGCGGCTTCTTCGGGCTGTCCGGGGCGGCCGAGCGGGGTGGCGAGGCGCTGGTGGAACTCCTTGCGGATGATGTCCAGGTCGCGGCCGGTGCGTTCTGCCGCCTGCCGCAGGCTTGCTTCGACGGCGTCGGTCTCGATGACTCCAGGCATGACCGCGGTGACGCGCACGCCGTGTGGGCCGCAGGCGGTCGCGAGGCTCTTGCTGTAGGCGTTGAGGGCGGCTTTGGCGGCGGCGTACGGGGCACCGTTGGGCTGAGGGTAACGGGCGGCGTTCGATGACACGTGGACGACTGCCCCGTGGCCCTGTGCCGTCATATGCGGGACGAGGAGGCGGTCGAGGCGGACGGCGGACAGCAGGTTGGCTTCGAGGTTGGCCAGCCAGTCCTCGTCGGTCGCAGTGAGGACGCCGTCGGGTACCTGGGTGTTGCGTCCGGCGTTGTCGACGAGTACGTCGATGCCGCCCAGAAGGTCGAGCGCTGCGGCTGCCGCCTGCTCGGCCCCGTCGGAGGTGTTCAGATCGGCGGTCACCACTTGTACCCCGGTGGGGACTTCGGCTCGGTTGCGGGCGACGGCGACCACGTGCGCGCCGGCCGTGACCAGACGGCGCACCGTGGCGGCGCCGATGCCGCGGGTTCCCCCGGTGACGACGGCGCGTGTTCCGTGCAGGCCCAGATCCGCACTCGGATCGGGGAGCAGGGTCGGACGGGTGGGCGACATGGCGCTCCTCGGGTGAAGGGGGGGCGGTACGGAGGCGGAAATGCTTTCGGTTCATTAATCGTGCAGGTGCATTATTAATGTAGGAACCTACACGATCATGTGAGATAAAGTGAACGGGTGACCTCGGCTACCTCCACCGCCTCCGGCCCGGCGCTGCTCGACGAGCACCGCAACAGCCCAGGCCTCATGCTCGCCCTTCTGGGGCACGAGGCCATGCGTCGTCTGAGGGATGCGCACACCGCCAATAACCTCACGCCGCGGCAGTTCCATATCCTCGGGCTGCTCCACGATCGCGGTCCGTTGGCGCAGACCGACCTGGCCGCCGAGACAGATACCGCGGCCAGCGTGCTCGTCACGCAGCTCAATCCTCTGGAGGACGAGGGACTGGTGACGCGCACGCGTGACCCTCGCGATCGGCGCCGCCACCTGGTCGTGCTGACGGAGGCGGGACAGCAGCGGCTGCAAGACGCGGCAGCCGCGCAGCAGGAGGTGGAAGACGGCCTCTTCCGCTCGCTGACCGGCACTCAACGCTCGCAGTTGGCACAACTCCTTGTCCTGGTGCGCGACGATCTGACCGACGGCAACGAGCACTGCGGCACCCCGACCTCTCTCGACAGGAAGACGTCGTAAAGCCGTGAGGGGGGGGCTAGGAGCCCGAAGCGTTTTCGGGCCCGGCCGACGACGGGGCCCTCTTGGTTGCTCGATTCGGCCAGGCAACTCCGCGAGACCACGAGGCCCTCGTCGCGATCGGCGGCTCACCCCCAAGAACAGCGCAGGGCACGGCGAACGCGCCCCCCGGCTCGCCCCCTGCGGCTACCGACGAGGAGCCGATGTGGGTGCTGTCGCTTCTCGTGAACATCGAACACGGCCCTGCCGGGGCGCTGCCCGAAGTCACGTACATCCGCTGTCGGAACTCGTGAACAGAGCCAGCCGACGCAGCCGCCGCGATCGGCTATGCCATCGCAACCGGCTCGGCTCCCTGACCTGAACCTGCCGGAGGGGCCTCGAGGATGAGGAGCGCGCCTGTCAGAGCGTCTTGAGCAGCTTCGCCAGTCCTCTGACAGTGAAGTTGCATCAGGGAGCTGGCGAGTCTGCAGCGAGTCGCGCCGCTCGTCGACGGCGAGAGGCTCGTGCCTTGCAGGTCGGTGAGCACGTCAGGCGCACTTGTCGGCTGCCTGGTTCGAGCGGATCGCCGCATCCGGCGCAGGTCTTCGGCTGGCCTGGATAGGGGCCATCTGGTGCCAGCGCGGTGGTGTGCCCTTGCCGCTTCCTCCATGCCCAGTCGCTGCAACGCTCGGAACAGCAGCGCCTGTTGATGACTCGGCCGATGGGTTTCTGGCAAGCCTCGCAGTTGGCGAGGGGGATGGCTTCTCGCTCGCGTCGTCGTTTCCTGTAGGCGGCCTCACGACATGCGTGTGAACAGTAGCGACGTAGTTCCGAGGCTCCGACGGAGAGGCTTCGCTCGCAGTGGGCGCAGGAGATGCTGCGCCGCGGTTCGGGCTTCTCGGGAAGTCTTCTGCGGTAGCTCTTCGTGTGGCAGGCAGCTGAGCAGGTGCGACGCTGATTGCTGCTCTCGATGGATATGGGAGAACCGCACTCCTTGCAGCGGCCATGCCCGAGGATGCCCCGCAGCCCGGCCACGTCTCGGCCGGTTGCGGCGGCCAGCCGTTCCCATTGGGGCTCGCCGCGGTGCCAAGGCGGCTCCCGCAGAACGCGGCGCAGGTAGTCGGTCTTGAGGAAGTTCGCCTCCGCGAGCCGTTCGATGAACGATTCGCGGCCCTCGCCCGCAACGGGTCGGACCTGGAACGGGAGAATGGTCAGCTCGGCTGCTGGCAGCGTGGGCTTGCTGCGGGTCACCGGTCGGTCGTCGCCGGCAGGGGGCGGGAGAACTGAGCGGCGGCGTCGAGCGGGATGGCCTGCAGTCCGCGTTTCGTGATCTTCTCACTGCCGTCGAGGATCGCGTCGATTGCGGCGCCGCGGATCTGGTGGGAGAGCGCTCCGATCATTCCCCCGGTCTGGTCGTGGAGGAAGCGGTCGAGCTTGGCCAAGGTTCCGGGTTCGTGCTGGTGCAGCAGCAGAGTGCTTTCCAGCGTCTTGACCAGGCATTTCCATTCGTTGTTGTAGGGGAAGGGGTGGGAGGGGATGAGGGTGAAGCGCCCGGCGATCTGGGCGCCTCGGGTGCCGGAGAGCAGGGTGCTGTGCTCGATGTCGATTCCCGCGTAGATGAATGTGGCCGGGATGCGCTCGGAGAAGTACTTGAGCGTGTCGGCGACCTCGGCGCCGTGCCGGGTGGTGAGCGAGTTGTTGTGGAGCTCGTCGACCAGGACCAGGCCGGTGCGGGCCTTGGTGCAGACCCCGACGACGGCCTCGATGATGTCGGTGATGTTGAACTGGCGGGTCGTGGGCAGCCCCAGGAAGCGTGCGAACTCGGCTGCGATCATGCGGGGTGTGGCGGCCGGTGGGACGGTGACGTAGAGGACCGCAATCCGGTCGGGCGAGTCAGGGTGGCGGGCCCTGTCCGACAGTTCGTGGGCAAGTCCGAGCTGGGTGATAGCGATGGTCTTTCCGGTGCCGGCCGGGCCCGACACCATCAGCCCGCGACGGGCGCTAATGGCGTGACGGTTCAGCAGGATGAGCCGGCGTCCGCTGGTAACGGTGTGGCGGACCGTGGAGGTGGCCACCACTCGCAGGCGGGCGTGATGGTCCAGACGCGCCTCGTCGTAGTGTTCGCGGTCCGCGTCGTCGAGCGCCGCGTACTCGCCTGCCGACAGCAGGACCGGCGGCGTCGGCGGGTCCTGCGTGAACTCCTGCCAGCCCGCCCGCGTGCTCAGGTGCCGCTCCGTGTCGGTGGCCAGGGTCTGCGACGTCTTCATGTGCGCTTCCAGGGGTTCTCGCGGGGGTCGAACAGGCCCAGGGGAATCACGTCTGCCAGAGGCTCCTCCGCCTCAGACGGCTCCTGCCCGGAGGGCCTGTCCCGCGGTTCGGGCTCCGGGTCCGGTGCAGGCAACGGCAGCGGCGTCGAGGGACGGGCGGCCCTGGTCCGGGCCGCGACCCGGCGGTCCTTCTTCGAGCTCTTGGCCTTCTGCGTCTTCTCAGGCCCGGCGTGGGCCCGGGTCAGCAGTGCGGCGACCGCGTCGGCGATCTCGGCTTCGGTGGCTCCGGGCAGCTTGCGGGCTTCGTGGTCCCAGGCCAGCTCGCCGAAGGGCACCGGGACTCGGTTCAGATGCTTCCAGAAGGCCGGCACCCACTCGCCCCGGCCGCGGTGGTTGCGTACCCAGATCCGGGAGACGTCGTAGGGGTCGCGGTGAACCTCCCACAGCCCCCTCTTCGCCGTGACGCCGGAGTTCTGGCGCCGCATCGGCCCGAGGTCGGCGCTGTTGTAGGTGCGGTTCTTGATCTTGATGCCGTAGTCGTTGACGACCCGCCACTCGGCGGGCAGCAGCTCGATGTAGTCGTTGCCGCCCAGGGCGACCGGGACGTAGCCGCAGGCCTCGACGAGGGCGGCGTACTTCTCGTTCGGCGTGAACAGCCGGCCCGGGTGGGACGGGTCGCGCAGCCCGTCGTGCGGACGGTTCTGCCAGCGGGCGACGATCCACTCGTCCAGCAGGTCCTGGAGCTCAAGGAGAGACCAGGCCCGGCCCTGGTCAAGGTTCCGGCCGCGGTGTTCGGGGCTGCGGCCGGTGTAGGTGGGCAGGAACTGGGCGAACAGCGAGGCCACCGAGCCGAGCATCCGCTCGATGTGCCCCTTCTCGAACGGCGAGCCCTTGTGAGTGGGCAGGAAGTCGATCTCCAGGAAGCGGCAGGACGACTTAAAGTTCCGCGAGATGAAGACCTTGCCGTGGTCGCAGACGATCGTCTCCGGGACGATCACGGGCCGGGCGGCGGCGTGCTCGAGGCGTTCGTCCAGCGTCAGCAGGCGGCGGTGCGGCAGCACCGACCGGGACATCTTCAGCGCGTCCACCCAGCCCGGCCGCATCGGCTCCGGGGTGACGGTGCGGGCCAGCAGCACGCTGGCGTCGACCGACTTCGTCGTGGGCCGCAGCACCGCCGCGGTCAGCGACCTCGTCGCGACATCGATCATGGCCGTGAGCTCGACCTTGCCCACCACCCCGTTGTCCAGGAGAACCAGGACGTCGAGCGGGGTGGAGTCGATCTGCATCACCTCGCCCGGCGCGAACACCTGTAGCTCGCCGAACTCACCGCTCGCCCCGTTGGCCCGGGACCTTCGGGTCGTGGCCGAACCGAAGGTGTGCGTGTTCCCGGTTAGCTTGTCCAGCAGCCGGTAGAGGGTCCGCTCGGACGGCAGCTTGACCGCCCGGCCGGCGGACGTCTGCCGGAGGATCTCGCCGGTCCGCCAGAGCAGGAACGTCCCCCGCCGGGTCGAGGCGTCCGTCGCCTCCGCGATCGCCTGCCGCATGGCCGCGACCACGGCATCGTCCACGGACCCGAACTCGCGCTTCTTGCGGACCGGACGATGGTCCGCGAGCCCGACGACCCCGTCGGCCTGGTAGCGGCGCCGGTAGTTCGCGACCGTCTGAGCAGCGACTTTGTGCCCGGCAGCGGTCAGCTCGGCGGCCTTGGCCCGCTGCCGGGCCGTCAGCGAGCGGTCCGGCCCGTACTCGGGTCGCGGCGATGTCCCCGGCTCGGCGCCGGGCGGCAGCCCGTGCAGGACCTCCAGGATGTGCCCCTCCCACCACAGGGCCTTCTCCCTCACCGTCTTCGGGAATGTCTCCAGCAGCGATGCCGCCGGCAGCGGCTGGCGCACCGGGACGTCGACGACCGCGAAGTCGTCTTCCCGCAGAAGCGCGTCCAGCTCGACGGCGACCGCCGGCCCGTCCGTTTCGGTCAGCGTGACCGTCGTCGTGGTCACCGCAGTCACCGCGCGGACCTGCCCGTCGAAGCGGACCCAGGCCCCGACTTCAATGCCCGCCGGTCGTCGCATCGCGCTCACCGGCTCCGTTCCTTCCAGACGGTGCTGTGGTCGTGCAGCAACTCGCCCCGCAGATCGGCGGTCAGGACGCCGGACCACATCAGGTGGAACAGCACCGGCAACACCGCCAGCCGGTCGCCCGCCGCCAACACGCCCTCCACCAGCGGCGCGGGCTCCTCGAAGGCCTCCAGTAGACGTGCCGTGATCAACCATCGCAGACACCGGCGCCGCCGGTAGCGGGCCAGCCACCGCACGTTCGCCATGAAGACCGGCTCAGGGGTCCCGGCCCGGACGAACTCCCAGCCCACAGCCCGGCAGGCCAGCTCCGTCGCCTCGAACGACTCGGCCGCAGCGTCATCGACCCGGTCATCGGCCCGCACATCCACTACGCGGCCACGGCCGTCAGCGAGCCGCGCGAAGTAGTCCGGCGCGTGCCGCCGCCGGCGGATGCCGTCGTGCCAGTGCAGCCAAAACGGCTGCGAGGCGATCCCCACCACCTGCGGATCGCGGTCCATCAAGATGAGCTGGTCCCGCTCCAGCCACGACTCGTAGCCGACGTGATCCCGGGACGTCGCGCAGTAGTACCAGCCCGCGAAGCTCTCGACCCCCTTGGTCCAGCGGAAGTCCCGGACCGGCTCCACCGCCTCGAACGGCGTCCTCCACCCCTGACCCAAGGGCTGCCGGCGCCGACGCCCATGCTCAAGAAAGTCCAGCTCAAAGGCCGATAACGCGGCGTCCCCGTACACAAGAGCCGGTACCCCCACCCTGCCCCCAGCCCTCTCGGTCCAACATCAATGGCAGGAACGTAGTGGTTGTCCAACTTCCCTGGCAGTCGGTCCAGGTTCAGCGTCAGAGGACACCCTCGCCCTGATCACCACCAACTTCCCCGAAGGGCCGCGCCGTCACCACGCGCTCGGCATCTACACCTCCATGGCGGGCATCGGCGCCTCGATAGGTCTCGTCATCGGCGGCATGCTCACCTCGTGGGCGTCCTGGCGCTGGTCCCTGCTGATCAACGTGCCGATCGGCGCGGCCGTGGCCCTGGCGCTGCCCCGTTTCGTCGGCGAAACCCCGCGCCACGCGGGCCGGTTCGACGCGGCGGGCGCGCTCACCGGCACCGCCGGGATGACCTCGCTGGTGTACGCGTTCATCCGGGTCTCCTCGGACGGCTGGGGCGATCTCCAGGCGCAGTTGGGCTTCAGCGCGGCGGCGGCACTGCTGGTGGGCTTCACCCTGGTCGAGTCCCGCGCCGACCAACCCATCATGCCGCTACGGCTGTTCGCGAGCCGCAACCGCGCGGGCGGCTACGTGGGTGTCCTGCTGCTGCCGGCGGGCATGTTCGGCGCGTTCTACTTCCTCACCCTGATCAGCCAACGGGTCCTGGACTACAGCCCGTTGCGCGCGGGCTTCGCCTTCCTGCCGCTGACCCTGGCGATGTTCACGGTCGTGCGTTTCGTACCGCGCCTGCTCGCCCGGCTCGGTGCGAAACCGGTCCTGCTCACCGGCATGGCCCTGCTCGTCGCATCGGCGGCCTGGCTCTCGCAACTCGGCCCCGACGACGGCTACTTGACCGGTCTCCTCGGTCCGCTCCTCCTGATGGGCGTGGGCGTCGGCCTCAGCTTCATGCCGCTCAACGCGACGATCCTCGCGGGCATCCAGCCTCGCGAGGCGGGCTCCGCTTCCGGCCTCCTGCAGACCCTCCAGTGGCTCGGCGGCACCCTCGGACTGTCCGTCCTGGTCACCGTCTTCGGCACGGCGACCCGGCACGCGACCGGATCGCCGACCGACATCCTCGTCCACGGCTCGGCCCGCGCGTTCGCCGTCGGCGCGCTGATCGCCCTGACCGCGCTGCTGGTGTCGGCGTTCGTGATCACCGGCAGGAAGGCCGAGGAGGCCGCCCGGAGCAGGTCTTCCTGACGGGTTCGCCGGACGGATCGGAGCCCCGGGCGCGCGGGGACCGTCGTCACCCGCGCACCCGGAGCACATGATTCCGTTCAGTGCGCCGGGGGTGGACCGGTGTTCTGCTCGGCCGGTCGCGTGCTCGCGCCCGTGAGCGTCCGGGATGCGCCCGGAGGCCCGGCCGTGCCTGCGTTCAGACGGCGTCGCAGGACGAGTGCCCACCACAGGGAGCCGACGACCAGGACGACCGACACCGTCACGGCGTTCTGGTTGTTCTCCGCGGGGATCGTGAGCACGGCGATGACGACGCCGCACCACAGGAGTGCGAACCCGACGACGGGGTTCAGCCAGCGGCCGAGGTCGAAGACCCCTTTGGTGGCCGCCGGAATGGTGCCGCGCCGTTCGGCGACCGCCGTGGCGGTCATCGTCAGCGCGTAGGTCAGGTAGTAGGTGAGCCCGACCATCGCGTAGATCTTGCCCACAAGACCGGAGTTGAGAAGGTTGAGCACGACGGCCACGACGGTGACGACGATGGCCGGGACGGGTGCCTTGCTGCGCCGCCCGACGCTCTGCAGGCCCTTCGACGCGGGAAGCATGTTGTCGCGGGAGAGCGCGAAGATCATCCGGGTGGCGACCGCCATGTTGGCGATGAGGCAGGCGAAGATCGAGGCGAAGGCCACCATGATCATCAGTGCCCGGGCGAACGGCCCGACCTGCTGCGAGATCAGCTTCAGCACCGGGTTCTCCGACCCGGTCAGGAAGGCCGCGGGACTGTTCGGCATGGCCATCGCCAGCAGGACGAAGACCACGAAGCCGATGATCCCGGAGACGACGACCGAGCGGAACATGGCGCGTGGCGCCGCCCTGCGCGGGTCGACCGTCTCCTCGGCGAGGTCCGCCGCGCCCTCCCACCCGAGCAGCACGTAGACCGGCAGCAGACCGGCCAGCGCGACGCTCGTCAGCGTGACCGGCTTCCCGGTCAGCGGCCTGGCGTCGGCGAGGATCGACAGTCCCTGGGTGTGCTTGAAGAACACCAGGACACCCGCGGCCAGGACCAGCACCAGGACGAACGTGCCGATCAGCTCGATCGACGCACCGATGTTGTTGATCCGGGTCGCGACCTTGACCCCGATGATGTTGAGCACCGCGGCGACGAGCGTGCAGCCGATCGACAACGCCTGGATCTGGTGGGTGGTGGGGTGCTGCCAGATCTCGGGGGCGAAGACCGTGCCGACCGCGGCGGCGGTCCCGGCGGTGCCCGCGAGGAAGGAGACCAGCGCGATCCAGCCGGTGAACGAGCCGAAGTGCGGCCCCACCAGCCGACTGGACCACTGGTAGGCGTAGCCGGTGATCGGCATCCGTCCGGACAGGTGGGCGTAGACCGCGACCAGGGTGAGCACCATGGGCAGGACGAGCAGCCACAGCAGCACCGCGGCGCCGCCGACCCGCGAGAACGGGTCGGTGAACAGGGTGACTATGCCGGTGTTGATCGAGACCATCGAGAAGGCGAGCGCGAACGCGGTGAAGGAACTCATCGACCGGTTCAGCTACTGGCCGTAGCCCAGCGCGGCGAGGTCCTCGGCGTCGGTGGTTCTCGCCGGCAGGTCTTCGGCAGCGGTCATGACAGCCCTCCTGCGGTCCCGGTGGTCTTCTCGACCTCGGTCAGCACCTCGTCCAGGACGTCGAGTGCGGTGGCCAGGTGGTCCCGGCTGATGTCGAGCGGCGGCTTGACCTTGATCAGGTTGCCGAGTCCGGCGTAGCGGCTCTCGCCGAAGATGACGCCGCGCTCCTGCGCCAGCTCGAACACGGCGTGCACCTCGGCGGTGGCCGGCTCCTTGGTGACCCGGTCGCGGACCAGCTCGATCGACACCATCAGTCCTGGTGAGCGTACGTCGCCGATGAGCGGATGGCGGGTCTGCATCTCGCGCAGCCGTTCGGTGGCGTACTCGCCGTGCGCGGTCGCGCGCTCGCACAGGCCGTCGTCGATGATCGCCCGGACGGCGGCCAGGCCGGCGGCGACGGAGACGGGGAACTGGCCGAAGGTGAGCTGGTCGTCGCCGGGCAGGAAGGCGGCGAAGCGGTTCTTCGCCAGGACTCCGGCGAGGGGGAAACCGCCGCCGACGCCCTTGCCGAAGACGAGGACGGCCGGCTCGATGCCGTAGTAGTCGCTGGCCCACATGCGGCCGGTGCGGCCGAGGCCGGTCTGCACCTCGTCGATGATCAGCATGATGCCGAGCTCGTCGCAGATCTCGCGGATGTCGCGGTGCCAGCGCTCGGAGAACCCGTTGTGACCGCCGTTGCCCTGGATGGGTTCGTAGATCAGCGCGGCCACGGGGCCTTCGGTGCCCTTGGTGAGGATGTCGCGGACGACCTTGAGCGTCAGTTCGGTGTCCTGGTCCGCGGTCAGGCCGGGGCGCGGCCGGTACAGGTCGGGGCGCGGGAGCCGGAGGAACTGCGGCTGGAGCACCCCGAAGGCGTTGCCAGGGTGCGGCCAGCTCGCCGCCATGGTGGTGATCGAGCGGCCGTGGTAGGCGTCGTGCCGGGCGTCCGGGCGGTTGCGCAGGGCGAGCTTGAGCGCCGTCTCCACCGCCATCGAGCCGTGCAGGGTGAAGCCGACGCGGTCCAGACCGTCGGGGGCTATCGACACGAGCAGTTCGGCGAGTTCCAGCAGGGCCGGGGTGTGGAACGTCGGCCGGGCATGGGTGATCTGCCGGGTCTGCTCGATCGCCGCCTCAATGACGCGCGGGTCGTTGGCGCCGAGGTTGTTCGACCAGGCCTGTGCGGTGCAGTCGATGTACTCCTTGCCTGCCTCGTCCCACACCAACGAGCCGCGCGCCTTGACGAGGGTGAGCTTGTCCGGATCGCCGCCCGCCGGCTCGTGCAGCAGGACTTCCCGGCCCCGGGCGTGGGCCTGTGCCTGATGGATGAGAGTGTCTGTCACGGCGACTCCGTCTCGGGTGTGAGCTGTGTCTCCGCAGGCTAGGAGCGGCATCGGGCTGCTGTGGAAGACCGAATTCCGTAGACTTCATAGATGGCGTCTATGAATGTGGAGCTTCGGCATCTGCGGGCGTTCGTCGCCGTCGCCCGTACGGTGAACTTCACGCGGGCCGCCGAGCAGTTGCACATCGCGCAACCTTCACTGAGCCACACCATCCGCCAGTTGGAGACCGCGCTCGGCGTCCGGCTGTTCGCACGGACGACGCGCTCCACCGCCCTCACGCAGGACGGCGAGCGCTTCCTCGTCGAGGCGCAGGCCGTCCTCGACCGCTTCGACGCGGCCATGGAACAGGCCTCACGGATGGCCGGCGGTGAACTCGGCCGACTGCGCGTCGGCTATCTGATCGGAGCCGCAGTCGATCATGTGCCCGCGATCCTGCGGGCGTTCGCCGAGCAGTACCCCGATGTCGCCCTCGAACTCACCGAGTACGACTTCGCCTCCCCCAACGGAGGCCTGGACAGCGGGGAAACGGACGTCGCCCTGGTCCGCCCGCCGCTGGCCGGGGTGCCGGACGCGGTGACCACCACCCTGCTCCGCGAGCGGTGCGTGGCCTGCGTGTCCGCGCTGCACCCCTTAGCGGAACTGCCCCGGGTGACCGTCGCACAGGTGCTGGCCGAGCCCATCGTCGCGGCGCCCGGCGACAACGCCTGGCGGGACTACTGGATCCTCGCCTCCCATCGCAGCACCCCGGCGAACATCACCCATGAAGCGGCCACCTTCGAGGCCGAGTTGCGGTCCGTGGCCATCGGCCGCGGCCTCTCCGTGGTCCCCGAGTCCGTCGCCCGCCTCTACGGCCGACAGGGCGTCCGCTACGTCCCCATCGAGGGCATGGACGACTGCGAGGTGGCCGTCGTCCACCGCGCGGACGCACCCAGGTCCGCCGCCAACTTCGCCCGGATCGCCGCCCGGGTCACAGCGGCGGGAAGCGGCCCGGGCCTACGCCGCTGACCCCGTCCGCCGCGACCCGCTCCCGGTCAGAACAGCGCGCTGTACGCGTTCAGCGCGGGCTGTCCGCCGAGGTGGGCGTAGAGCACGGTGGAGTCGGCGGCGATCTCCCCGCGTGCGACGAGGTCGATCATCCCGGCCATCGACTTGCCCTCGTACACAGGGTCGGTGACCATGCCCTCGGTACGGGCGGCGAGGCGCATCGCCTCCAGGGTGGTCTCGTCCGGGATGCCGTAGACGCCGGCGTGGTAGCGGTCGTCGAGTTCGACGTCGTCGACGGTCAACTCCTGCTTGACGCCGATCAGTTGGCCGGTGCCGCGCGCGATACGGGCCACCTGCTCACGGGTCTCGGCGGGCTTGGCCGACGCGTCGATGCCGAGCACGCGCCGTTCACGCCCGCCCGCTTCCTCCAGTGCCCGGAACCCGGCGACCATGCCGGCCTGCGTGGAACCGGTCACCGAGCACACCACCACGGTGTCGAAGAAGACGCCCAACTCCCGCTCCTGTTCGGCGACTTCGTGGGACCAGTTGGCGAAGCCGAGGCCGCCGAGCGGGTGGTCGGAGGCGCCGGCCGGGATGGCGTACGGCTTGCCGCCGCTCTCCTCGACCTCGCGCAGCGCCTGCTCCCAGCTCTCCTTGAAGCCGATGCCGAACCCGGCCTTGACCAGGCGTACGTCCGCTCCGGCGAGCCGGCTGATCAGGATGTTGCCGACCTTGTCGTAGACGGAGTCGGGCCACTCCACCCAACTCTCCTGGATCAGCACGCACTTGAGCCCGGCGCGGGCGGCACAGGCGGCGACCTGACGGGTGTGGTTGGACTGCACACCGCCGATGGAGACGAGCGTGTCACAGCCCTTCGCGAGGGCGTCGGCGACGAGGTACTCCAGCTTGCGCGTCTTGTTGCCGCCGTACGCCACACCGGAGTTGCAGTCCTCCCGCTTGGCCCACAGGGCGGCGCCGCCGAGGTGGGCGGTAAGGCGCTCCAGCGGGTGGACGGGCGAGGGGCCGAAGAGGAGGGGGTAACGGTCGTACGAGGAAAGGGACATGGGGTTCTCCCGGGTCAGTCGGTGTCGGCGAGGCTTTCGAGACCCCGCCAGATCTCGGCCGTCACGCGGACCGCGTCGTCCACGTCACCGTCGGAGCAGGCCTCGATGAGCCGCTCGTGCAGTCCTGCCGAACGGCAGTTGCCGCCCTCGCCGAAGCGCCGTCGCTCCAGGCGGCGGATGAGGGGGGTGTAGCGGGCGACGGTGGCCGCGGCGGCGCGGTTGCCGCTCACCCGGACCAGGACGTCGTGCAGTTCGTCGTCGGCGCGCAGCGCCGCGTCCACGTCCCCGGCGCGCACGGCGGCGGCGAACCGGTCGTTGGCCGCGCGCATCACGTCGACCTCCGCTTCCCGCAACAGGGGTACGGCGATCCGCGTCACCAACTCGTGCAGGGCACCGACGACGGCCGCCGCGTCCCGTACGTCGGCGGCCACCACCGGGGTCACCCGGGTGTAGCTCTGCGGCTTGCTCTCCAGGAGTCCGTCGTCCACGAGCCGCGAGAACGCCTCCCGCACCGGCGCCCGCGACAGCCCGAGCCGCTCGGCCAGCTCGGCGTCGCGCACCACCGCGCCGGGTTCGATCTCCCCGGCGACGATGGCGTCACGGATCGCTTCATAGGCGCGGTCCCTGAGCAGGGTGCGGCGGACGGGCCGTAGGGCTTCCATGGCCGCAATGCTAGAACTGAAATGTTAGATGTCAATGCCTCCCGGTGTCTCGGACAGCCCAGGGCCAGTCCGCGTCCCGGGCCGCCTCCAGCAGCGGCACCATCCGGAAGGCCGCGTCCGAGAGCCCGCCGAAGGTGTGCCGGTTGGCCTTGCCGGACGGACCGTGGCCCGCCCGGTACCCGGCGAGGTTCCAGGTGTAGACCGGCACGTGGGCCGGGACCTGCTCGGTCGGGTCGCCGTAGTGGCTGTACGCGGCCTGCTCGTCGGTGATGATCAGCACCCGGTCCTGGCCCCGGTAGTGCGAGCGGACCGCGGACGTGGTGTTGGTGCCGCCCAGGTCGCCGAAGCGGCCCAGGGCCTTGAGCACCGACTCGCCCGCACCGACGTCCGGGCGCTTGCTCGTGGTGCCGAACTCGACGAGGTCCGCGTCCGCCGCCCGCAGCGCGAGCGCCGTGCCGAAGATCGCCGCCGCGTCGGCCCGATTGAGCTCGGAGCGGTCGGACAGCCGCGAGTAGAACATCGAGCCCGAGCGGTCCACGAGCACCAGCGTGCGGCCCGGCAGCGCGGGCACGTTGGCCAGCGAGTGGCCGAGCGCCCGCTCCAGCGGGTACGCCCAGCGCAGCGAGGGCGCGTGCTGGTACGCAGCGAGGTACCGGAAGGGGAACTGCCGCGAGCGCGCGACCTCCGCCGGGTCGCTGATCTTCGCCGCGACCCGGGCCGCGACCTCGTCGGAGACCCCGGCCTCGTCGAAGTTCCGCAGGTTGCGCACGAGAGCCATCGACCCCATGGACGGAATGACCGCCTCCCGGGCCGCCTTGTCCATCGGGCCCTGCAGCCAGCCGGCCAGCGCTTCCCAGGTCATCCCGGCCGCCGCGAGCCGCTCGGCGCCGTCGGCCGCCGTGACGACCGCGCGCCGCTCTGCGACCGTCAGCGCCATCAGGTCGCGGTGCGCGGTCAGCACACGGTTCGACGCGGGCGGTACGGCGGTGTCCGGGTGGTGCCGGCGGTCCAGGGCGTACTGGAACAGCTCGCCCTGCCACGCCTTGTCCGGGTCCGGCGCCGCGTGCACCAGGTTGAGGATGTCTCCGAAGCGGTATCCCTTGGACGCGGTGTCGTACTTCAGCAGCGACGTGCCGCCGTAGAGGGGTCGCACGGCGTCGGCGATGCCGCGTTTGACGGGCTGAGGGACGCCACGGCCGAACCTTGGCCGAGCCAGACCTCCTGGTATCGGCGGCTCTGCTTCTGGCGCACCGGCTGGACGCGGGGATTGTTCAGGTGCTGATAGTTGGGCGTCAGCGCATGACAGTTCGGACACAACAGGCGGACGTCTTCCGGACGGTTCTTCGTCCGGTCTCCGTGGACATGGTCGATGTGCAGGGGAACGCGCCCGGAGACAGGGTTGACCTCGGCCCAGCCGCACTCCTCACAGCGCTGGCCTCTGAGCAGCACCAGGGCCTGCCGAACCCGCCAGTCCGGGCTGCCGTCTTCCCTCGTTCCACTGATCTCGCCCGCTTGCCACGCAGCGAACCATCGCGCGAAAGTGCCGGTCCGTTCGTAGCGGTCCTCGTTGAAGCAGTCCCACGAGCAGTACGGTCCATCGCAACGGGGGCGCCGCTCGGTCGACCCGCAGCGGAGGCACGGCGCGGGCTCTCCACGCCGTGCCTCCGTCTCCTGGCGGCGCGTCACATTCGCACAGATCCGACTGCAACGGACCGCACCGCGAGTCAGAACGGGTTTGCCGCACTGAGGGCACGACGGCTTGGGCCTTCGCTTTGACCCAGACCGCTGCAGCGCAGTCCCCTGGAGGCTGCAACGATTGCCGCAGTAGCGCCGACGCTTCGACTTCACCGGAGCACCGCACCGCCCGCACGAATTGGACATAAAGGAACGCTATGTCCAGCACCGTCCATCAATCACAGAATCAGACAAGGTCACCCATTCGAGTGGTGGACCGTTATCGCTGCTGCCGCTTCCACGGCCCCGTGATCGCCAGCATGATCCCCGGCGTCTGGATGTTCGCGAACAGCGTCTTTCCGTCGGGCGAGAAGGTGACGCCCGTGAACTCGCTGTACTCCGGCTCCGCTTCGGTGCCGATGTTCAGTTCGTTGCGGGCGATCGGATACGTGCGGCCGCTTTCCGTCGCGCCGAACAGGTGCTGGATGCCCTCGCCGTCCTCGGCGATGACGAGGCCGCCGTAGGGGGAGACGGTGATGTTGTCGGGGCCGTCGAACGCGCCGTCCACGGACGGGTCCGGGTTGACGCCCAGGAGGACCTTGAGGGTGAGGGTGCGGCGCTTGGGGTCGTAGAACCAGACGGCGCCGTCGTGCTGGACGGGGCTCTCCGTGCGGGCGAACGAGGAGACGATGTAGGTGCCGCCGTCGCCCCACCACATGCCCTCCAGCTTGCGGGCGCGGGTGATCTCACCGACCGCGAACTGCTTGCGGACCGACACCGACTTCGCGTCGCGGTCGGGGACGGTCACCCAGTCGACGCCGTAGACCGTGCCGATCTTCGTGGCGCGGGAGAGGTCGTCGACGAACTTGCCGCCGGAGTCGAAGCACTTGAATGCCTCAAGGACGCCCGCGTCGTCGGCGAGGGTGCGGAGCCTGCCGCGGCCGTGGTGGAAGTGCTCGGGCGGGGTCCAGCGGTAGAGGAGGCCGTTGGGGTTGGCCGCGTCCTCGGTCAGGTAGAGGTGGCCGCGCTTGGGGTCGACGACCACCGCCTCGTGGGCGTAGCGGCCAAGTGCCTTGATGGGCTTGGGGTTTCGGTTGGCGCGCCGGTCGGCGGGGTCGACCTCGAAGACGTAACCGTGGTCCTTGGTGAAGCCGTTGGTGCCGGCCTTGTCCTCGGTCTCCTCGCAGGTGAGCCAGGTGTCCCAAGGGGTGTTGCCGCCCGCGCAGTTGGTGGCGGTGCCGGCGATGCCGACCCACTCCGCGACGTGGTCGCGGCGGACCTCGACGACCGTGCAGCCACCGGCCGCGGCGGGGTCGTAGACGAGGCCCTCGGTGAGCGGGACGGGGTGGGGCCAGTTGGCGCGGGGGCCGGCCAGTTCGTGGTTGTTGACGAGGAGGGTGGCGCCGCGCGGGCCGTCGAAGGTGGACGTGCCGTCGTGGTTGGAGGGGGTGAACTCGCCCGACTCCAGCTTGGTCCTGCCGCTGTAGGTGATGACGCGGTACTTGAAGCCGGCGGGGAGGGCGAGGAGGCCGTCCGGGTCGGCGATCAGCGGTCCGTAGCCGACGCCGGCATGGCCGTGGCCGTGGCCGGTCGCCGACTCCTCGGCCGCGGTCTCGGTGTCGGTGGCGGCGAGGGCGTTGGGGGCGGTGGCGAGGGCGCCGACGCTGCCCGCCAGGGCGACCCCGGCACCGGTGATCGCGGATTTCGCGGCGAAGTCTCTGCGGGTGAGCGACATGGTGTGTCTCCTGTGACGGTGGGTGTGCCGTGGAGGGTGGCGGACCTCGGTCGGCGCCACGCTTCCGCCCATGTCTGAACACGAGTTGAACACCGGTCGACTTCGCCGGGCCTTCTTCCATGAATCCGTATGCAATCGGCCATGGATCCCTCTGCGATCAGCCAGGAAGTCGTATGCCGTCACCCATGGGACTCAAAAACCGTCGGCGTCGCATCGGCTCAACTCCCTTGCTGGGAGCGCGCCTTGAAGGCCGCCTTGCGGGCTTCCTTCGCGATCCGCTTGTCGGGGTGCAGTCGGCCCATCGCCTCCAGGACGTCGGCGGTCGCGGGGTGGTCGACCCGCCAGGCCGCCGCGAAGAAGCCGTTGTGCTGCTGGGCCAGGCCCTCGACCAGGGCCTGCAACTCCTCGGAGTTGCCCTCGGCGGCCAGTTGCGCGGCGACCGTGTCGACGGTCAGCCAGAAGACCAGGTCCTCGGAGGGCGCGGGGACGTCGCTCGCGCCGTATTCGCTCAGCCAGACCCGGGCGAGACCTCCGAGTTCGGGGTCGTCGAGCACCTCGCGCAGCGCGGGCTCCGCCTCCCCGCCGACGAGGGAGAGTGCCTGCTGGCAGAGCAGCCGGCGCAGCGGTGCGCCGGGGTCGGCGCCGCGGGCCGCCGCCAGCAACTCCCTTGCTGCGGCGAGGGGTTGGCGGTTGGCCAGCCACTGTTCGGTCTCGGCCCGCGCGGCCTTCTGCGGGAAGGTCGACGTACCGTCGAGGAGCGCGTCCGCGCCCTTGTCGGCCAGGTCTCCGACGGCGGGCGCCACGAAGCCGGCCTCCTGGAGGCGGGCCCGCAGGCCGTAGAGGCCGAGCGGGGTGAGCCGCACCATGCCGTAGCGGGTGACGTCGGTCTCGTCGACGGACGGCGCGGATCCGTCGGCCGGTTCGTCGAAGTCGGCCATCAGGGCCTCGTCCACGGGCTGGTACTCGACGATCCCGACCGGTGCGAGCAGCCGGAACTGGTCGTCGAGACGCATCATCGCGTCGGAGACCTGTTCCAGTACGTCGTTGGTGGGCTCCCCCATGTCGCTGGGCACGATCATCGACGCGGCCAGCGCGGGCAGCGGGACGGGGCCGTCGCCGGGACCGTCCTCGTTGACGGTCAGCAGGTAGAGGTTGGCGAGGACGCCGTCGAGGAACTCGGCCTCCGCCTCGGGGTCCCAGTCGAGTGACGAGAAATCGACCTCGCCGCCCTCGCCGACGGCGTCGACAAGACCGTCCAGATCGGGCACGCTCGCGTCCGCGAGAAGGGTGTCGAGGGCGCCGAGCCAGACCGCGAGGACGTCGTGCGGCGAGCCGGAGGTGAGCAGCGCCAGCTCCTCGCCGGCGGCCACGGTGCCCTCGTCCTCTTCGACGATCTCGACGAGCCCGGTGTCGACCGCGACCCGCCAGGCCTCGCTCGCGTCGGCCGCCGCGTCGTCGCCGGTCAGGCCGAGCAGCTCGGCGGCGGCGGGCAGTTGCTCGTCGACAAGGCCGCCACCGGCGTCGACGCGGGTGTCGGGGCCGGCCCAGCGGGCGAGCCGGGCAGCGCGGGCGAGCAGGGGTGTGGACAGCGCGTCACGCGCCAGCTCCGCTTCGGAGTGCAGCCGCACCGGCGGCAGGGGGGAGCTGTCTGACATCGGTGGGTTCTCCTAGGGCGCCTCGAAGGCCGTACGACGGCCGTACACGACACACGACTCAGCCGCTCAGCCTAGACGGATTTCGACCCATGCCGCCCGGTTCATGTCCCGGCCACGAGGTGTACATGGCTGAAACCTTGACAACTGGGCGGCCCCGCAATGAGATTGACGCGCGTAGAAATGTCATGGACACCTAGTCCAGGTATCTTCTACGCGCGTCGCTACCGCCCCACCGGTCGCGGCTCCCACCGCCGCTGCACAGCTCCGTCCACCCTCGTCCCGGCACTCATGCATGTCCCCGGAGGGATCCCGTTGCCGAGCAAGTCCTCCGCGCGTCTCGCCGCGCTCACCGTCGCCGCCGTCTGTTCCGTGGCGTCCGCGATCGTTCTCACCTCGCCCGCGCACGCCGACGGCGTCCGCATCCACGACATCCAGGGCACCACCCGGGTGTCGCCGTACGCCGGCCAGAAGGTCGCGGACGTACCGGGCATCGTCACGGGCGTACGCACGTACGGCTCGTCCAAGGGTTTCTGGCTCCAGGACGCGACCCCGGACGACAACCCGGCCACCAGTGAGGGCGTGTTCGTCTTCACCAGCTCGACCCCGAAGGTCGCGGTCGGCGACTCGGTCACCGTCTCCGGCACGGTCTCCGAGTACGTCCCGGGCGGCGCCGCCACGGGCAACCAGTCGCTGACCGAGATCACCAAGCCGACGGTCACCGTCGTCTCCAGCGGCAACGCCGTACCGGCCCCCGTGGTGATCGACTCCCGATCCGTGCCGAGCGCGTACACGCCGGCCGGCGACACCGCCGCGAGCAACTCGATCAACGCGCTGACGCTCCAGCCGAAGAAGTACGCCCTGGACTACTACGAGTCCCTCGAGGGCATGAACGTCCAGGTCTCCGACGTGCGCGTGGTCACCGCGACCGACCCGTACTCGGAGCTCTGGGTCACGGTGAAGCCGCACCAGAACGCCACCCCGCGCGGCGGCACGGTCTACGGGTCCTACGACTCGCAGAACGGCGGGCGCCTGCAGATCCAGTCCCTGGGCGCGACGGCGGACTTCCCGGTCGTCAACGTCGGCGACAAGCTCACCGGCACCACGGCCGGACCGCTGGACTTCAACCAGTACGGCGGCTACACCCTCGTCGCGAACGAGATCGGCACCGTGAAGAGCGGCGGCCTGCAGCGCGAGACGACGGAGAAGCAGTCGCGGAACCAGCTCGCGGTCGCGACGTACAACGTCGAGAACCTCGACCCGTCGGACGGCACCTTCGCCGCGCACGCCGCCGCGATCGTGAACAACCTGCAGTCCCCCGACATCGTGTCTCTGGAGGAGATCCAGGACAACAACGGTGCCACGGACGACGGTACGGTCGACGCGAGCGTCACGGTCAACAAGCTGATCGACGCGATCGTCGCGGCGGGCGGCCCGAAGTACGACTGGCGCTCGATCAACCCGGTCAACGACAAGGACGGCGGCGAGCCCGGCGGCAACATCCGCCAGGTCTTCCTGTTCAACCCGGAGCGGGTCTCCTTCACCGACCGCGCGGGCGGCGACTCCACGACGGCCGTCGGCGTCACCAAGGTGCGCGGAAAGGCCCAGCTGACCGTCTCCCCCGGCCGGATCGACCCGGCCAACGCGGCCTGGACCGCGAGCCGCAAGCCGCTCGCGGGCGAGTTCGTCTTCAAGGGCAAGACCGTCTTCGTGATCGCCAACCACCTGATCTCCAAGGGTGGCGACCAGCCGCTGACCGCGCAGTACCAGCCGGTCACCCGCAGCTCGGAGACCCAGCGCCACGCGCAGGCGACGGCGGTCAACGCCTTCGTCAACGAGATCCTCGCGGCCCAGAAGAACGCGGACGTGATCACGCTCGGCGACATGAACGACTTCGAGTTCTCCGACACCGCGAAGATCCTCGAAGGCAAGGGCGAGCTGTACTCGGCGATCAAGTCCCTGCCGAAGAACGAGCGTTACACGTACGACTACCAGGGCAACCAGCAGGTCCTGGACCAGATCCTGATCAGCCCGTCGATCCGCAAGGACTGCTTCGAGTACGACAGCGTCCACATCAACTCGGAGTTCAACGACCAGATCAGCGACCACGACCCGCAGGTGCTGCGCTTCCAGCCGTAGCACCTACGGGGACGGGGGGTGGACGGGGTCTCGCCGGCTTGCACCAGGTCAGGCGAAGGCCCCGTCCAGCCAGTTCTGCCAGGCGAGTTCGTTCGCCTCGGCGTCGGCGTCCGGGGCGAAGTCGTGGACGCTGATGCCGACCGGGGCACCCCAGTGGTTGCGCCCGAAGAAGCGGATCAGCGCGCTGTCGGTGCGCAGTCCGATGAAGTACGGGTCGCGGAAGTCCAGTACGGCGTCCAGGAGTTGGCCCTCGGCCCCGCGGGCCTGGACCCGTGCCCCCTGCTCGACGTCGTCCGCGAGGCCGAGCGCCCGGCCGACAACTCCGAAGGCGTCGGCGGCGGTTGAGGCGTCGGGCCCGTTGAGCGTCGCGAACGCGACCGGCCGGCCCGCGAAGTGGGTGACATACTCCCGCAGCGTGTGCAGATAGAACGCGTTGTGCTTGCGCGCGCCGTCGTACTGGTTGTCCCAGTCGTCGGTGAAGATCCCGCTGTGCACGTACCGCACCCAGGCCCGCCGCCCGCCGTCGCGGGGCTCGATGGTCTCGTCGATCTGGTTGAGGCTCTGGGTCGGGAAGCCGACGTCCTCGGTGCGGGCGGTGATCCGGTGCGGCGGGTCGAAGTTCGTGAGGGTCGACCCGAAGGGCCCGACGCGCTTCTCGCCGTCGAACTCCATCGGCCACAGCCAGCCGCCGGTGCCGTCGGTGATGGCCGCCCACACCTCCTCCGGAGTGGCGTCGACCTCAAACTCGTAGACGATCTCGAATTCCTTGGACATGGCTGACTCCTGAGTACTACTGGTTCTGTTGGTCCAGTTGCGGGGTGGACGGCTTCTTGACCGTGGGATGGACGGCGACCACGATCCGGTGGTCGCGGCCCTCCTCCGCCTCACCCGCGTCGTACTTGCGGATGAGTGCGCTCACCCCGGCGGTCAGTTCCTGGATGAACGCGGCCCGGTCGGCGGCGGACGCGAAGCGCACCTCGCCGTCCAGCGCGTAGGTCGCGAGCCGCTGGTGGGCCTTGGCCGCGCCGGTGATCAGCGAGCCGACGTCGCGCACCAACCGGGCGCCGAGCGCCAGCAGCCAGCGCGCGGAGAGCTGGTCGCGGAAACGGTCCGGGTCCGGCTGCACGGCGGCGAGCGCGAGCGGCGAGATGACGTACGACGCGGCGGTCGCGCGCATCAGCCGCTCGGTGACATTGCCCTTGCGCCGCTCCCCCGCCAGCTCGACCAGGCCGTGCCGCTCCAGCGCCTTGAGGTGGTAGTTCACCTTCTGCCGGGGCAGTCCGACCTTGCCGGCCAGCATGGCGGCGGACGCGGGTCCCGCCCCCAGCTCGGCGAGCAGCCGGGCCCTTATGGGGTCCAGCGAGACGGCTGCGGCCTCGGGGTCCTCGATCACGGTGACGTCCAGCATGCGTCCACCGTCCCACCGAACACTTTTTTTGTCCAGGGGACTGAGGTTGTCGGTGGGAGTCGCCGGTGGAGTGCGTCATTCTTGACTGATGAGCGCCGATCCGGAGCACAAGCCGCTCCGCGCCACGGACATCACCGTGGACGACGCCTGGGCGATCTACGACTTTCTGGTGCCGCGCCTCGAATCGCTGCAACGCACTCACGGCGACGGCACAGAGGAGCGCCGCACCGCCGCGGCTCTCACCGAGGCGGTGTCGGCCCTCGTCCTGGAGATCGAACGTGAAATCCGTGGCCCCATGAGACCGCGTCTCGCCAGATCCTCGGCCCGGCCGCCCGCTCCCCTCCCCGCGCCGACGGAGAGCGAGCGGATCGCCAAGGAGAAGCAGCGACTCACCATGATCAGGGAGTACTGGAACCAACTCTGGCGGCATCGTTCAGATCTGGCGCGAGAGCCACGGCCACGACCGGGCCCGCCGGCGGCAGGTGTCCTTCCTGGACGCCGCTGCCGAGGCCGAGTATCAGCGGTACGTTGCCGAGGCCGGCCTCCGGAAGGCCGCACGGCCGTGAGCACAGCGATCACTCGCGGACGAGCCCGAGCGCGTGGTCGTAGCGGCTGACCGTGGTGCTCTTGAGGCCGGGCCAGGTCTGGACGCGTTCCCAGAGGGCGGTGGCGGAGCCGATGCCGTCGCCGGGGGCCGCGAGGGCTTCCAGGTGGGCCTGGGCGCTCTCCCACTCGGCGTAGTTGAGGACGCGGGTGCCGTCGGTGGAGAGGTGGAAGTGGGCGGCGATACCGCCGGGGTGCGGCGCGGGCTCGTTCTCCAGCGCCTCGAACACCGCGTCCACCCAGGCCCGTTGGCGGTCGGGGTCGGGTCCCTCGAACTCGACGTCGACGATCACGACACACCCCGGTACCCGGCCGCCGCGTCCGCCCCGGTCCGCCGGGCCGCCGCTGCGGTAGTGCCGGTAGCGGCCGAGGCCGAGCCGCTCGATGCCCGGCACGGCGGTGTCGATCTCGTCGACGCGCTCCTGGCGGCGGGTCCTGACGAAGGCCTCGTAGGCCTGTTCGCTCGCCCACTGCGAGTAGTGCAGCAGGGTGGAGGTGTCGTGCCCGGTGTAGAGGTGATAGCCGAGGAGGTCGTCGGCGGGCCACGGCCGGCGCTCCCAGGCGACGGCGACCGCCTCGACGGTCTGCCGCCGGCGCAGCGGTGTGCCGACGCGCCAGGTGCTGAAGAAGGGGGCGCCGACACGGGGGTCGGCGAGGTCGGGGTGCGAGTCGGTACGACGGGTCATTCGGGCCTCCGCTGATCGGCACGGGTGGGTACGCCGACCAGCCTTCAACCTCGACCAAAGTTGAGGTCAAGGCCCGGGCTACTGCTGTGCCGTACCCCCTTCCAGCCGCGCCAGCCGACTCTGGAACCAGTCGAGCCGGGCCTGCAACAGGGCTGCCTCCGCGACGAGTTCGGGGACGCCGAGTCCCTCGGGCGGTCCGGGGTCGGCGACAGCCGTCGCTCCGCCGCTCGCCGCCAGCACCCGCAGTCCGTCCCCCGCCAGCCGCGCGAACCCCGCGAGCGGGACGGACGTACGACCACGCACGCACCCCGCGCACGCGGCGGCGAGGGCGCGCCAACCCGGCCTGCCCCAGCCCGCGTCGGCGAGCGCGACGGCCCGGGCGCCGCAGGCGCAGGGCCCGACGGTGGCGGTACGAACACGCTGGCGGGCGTAGCGGAAGCCACGCTCGAAGCGGATGTAGCGGCCGAGGACAGTGATGTCGAGGAGGACCGCCTCGCGGTGCTCGGCGGTGCACAACAGGGCTTCCGCCGCCGTCCGTTCGTGCACACAGTGGAAGCCGCAGTCGCAGCGGCGCGCGGGTGCCCGGTGCCGCCGGCCGTAGACGCAGGACGCGTCGGCCACGAC
This sequence comes from Streptomyces sp. NPDC050549, assembly GCF_040655035.1. Taxonomy (NCBI): domain Bacteria; kingdom Bacillati; phylum Actinomycetota; class Actinomycetes; order Kitasatosporales; family Streptomycetaceae; genus Streptomyces; species Streptomyces sp. NPDC050549. The sequence continues at coordinate 28,924 of NZ_JBFAJD010000018.1, read as the reverse complement.
TCCGTACGGCAGCGCACCGCCCAGCGACACACCGGTGAACCCGGCCCTGGTGCCGTCCTGGGACAGCACCGGGTGGGCGATCTTGAATCCGGTCGGCGGCTCCGTCGGGCGTTCCTCGGGGAGCCGCAGTCTCATCGGGCGGCCGGAACCTCTTCGGACGCCTTCTCCTGCGTGAACTCCACGATGTTCTCGGGGAGTTCGAGTTCCTCGTGGTGGATCTGCGGCCGCTCTTCGGCGACTCCGGTGGCCAGTGCCTTGCCGAGCTTCATGACGCCTCCCGTGACCAGGGGGTGGATGAACGTCCCACGCCGGTGACCTTCCTGGCCATGGTGACCCATGAAGGGGCCAATTGGACATAGGGCCTCGGTCCGAGGGACGCGACGCGACCTGGGGCGCTCCGAATTCCGGTGGAATCTCCGCCGCGGGCCGGACACAATCCCCGTGGATTCGGGGCGAGGGGAAGCTTGTTGAGCTTTTTGGACGTGTTCGTGTGTGCCCGGTGCGGTACGGAACTCACGGCGCCGCTGTCCCGCGTCGCCCTGCCCGTCCACGTCCACCACGGCCGGTGGGAGGAACTCCACCCTCCGCTGATGGAACCCGCGACATACGCCGTCGAACCCCGGCCCACCGGACCGCCCTGGCGGCGGAGGTCGGGGCGGAGGCGGCTGCCCGGCCTGCCCACTTCACCCATTCCGCAGCATTCCTTATCGATACCCTGTAGGAAATTTAAGTGGAGCTTCACTGTCGCTCTGCCGAGACTACTCCCATGACGAACGCCGCGACCTCCGCCCCGTCCCCTTTCGGCCGCGCCCTCTGCGCGATGATCACCCCCTTCACCGGGTCGGGGGCGCTCGACCTCGACGGCGCCCGACTCCTCGCCGTACGGCTGGTGTCGGAGGGGTGCGACGGGCTGGTGCTGTCCGGGACGACCGGTGAGTCGCCGACCACGTCGGACGCGGAGAAGGCGGCGCTCGTCACCGCCGTCCGCGAGGCCGTCGGCGACCGCGTCCCGCTCGTCTCGGGCGTGGGCACCTTCGACACCCGGCACACCGTGGAACTCGCCCTGCAGGCCGAAAAGGCGGGCGCTGACGGGGTGTTGGTGGTCTCGCCGTACTACAGCAGGCCGCCGCAGGACGCCCTGGAGGCACACTTCCGCGAGGTCGCCGATGCCTCCGGACTGCCGGTCATGCTCTACGACATCCCGGGCCGCACCGGCACCCGTATCGAACCGGAGACCATGATCCGGCTCGCCGAGCATCCCCGGATCGTCGCGGTCAAGGACTGCTCCTACGACTTCCTCGGCACCCAAAAGGTGCTGGACCGCACCGACTTGGCGTACTACGCGGGCTGCGACGAACACATTCTGGCGCTGTACGCGGTGGGGGCCACGGGGTATGTGAGCACCGTCGCCAACGTCGTACCGGCCCAACTGCGCGCGATCCTCGACGCGTTCGAGGCGGGCGACACCCCCGTGTCCGCCCGCCTCCAGCAACGCGCCACGCCCCTCATCGAGTTGATGATGGCGGCGGGACTGCCCGGCACCGTCACCGTCAAGGCACTCCTCAACTCCCTGGGCCTGCCCGGTGGTTCGGTGCGGGCTCCGCTGCGGCCCGCCGGCCGCGAGGCGACCCGCGAACTGCTCGCGGCGTACGAGGAGTTCGTGGCCGGCTGACCGAAGTGCTCAGCGCTGCGCGAACACCGGCTGCCAGCGTCCGGCGCTGACGTCGGTGCCCTTGCGGAAGCCGCTCAGCGGTACCTCCTTGTCGCTGCCGATGGTGACCAGCACCAGCCGCTGGTGATACTCGCTCTCCCCCGCGTCCTTCCCGATGTCCCAGGCGATGAGGGTCCTGTCGTCGGCCCAGGCGAGCAGTTCCTGTCCGTGGACCTCGGTCTTCGCGCCGGTGTCGGAGTCGGTGACGTAGGACGAGGTGTGCCATGTCCTGCCCGCGAAGTCGCCGGCGACGAGCTTGCCGCCGGGGGACACCCCCGCCTGGGGGTACCAGGCGCGGTACTTGTCGGCGGCCGTCGGTGCGGGGACCTCGTTGCCCTTGAAGTCGTAGAACAGCTTGCCGATGTCGTCCGAGGGGACGCCGCCCCAGACATGTCCGCCGTCGCGGGTGAGGGCGAAGTCCTGGCGGTTGTTGATCATGCCGTTCCGGCCGTCCGCCCGCGTGCCGTCGCCGACGTCGACCGGGGCCCAGGGTCCCTTGCCGGAGGCCACGTCGAAGACGTAGAAACCGGAGCGGACCGACGGTCGTGCGGGTTCCCCGACATTGGAGTTCGGGTCCGCCGGGTGGAAATCCGCGTCGGGGTTGTAGGTGTAGGTCGTCGCGACCAGTTTCCGGCCGTCGGCCGAGAACGACAGACCACCGACCTTGTGATCGACCTGGATCCACCGCCGCACCTCGCCGGTGGCCAGGTCGAGCAGGCCGATCCGGGAGGCGGGCAGGGTCCGTTCCAGGACGGCGGCGGTCTTCATGCCCGGGGCGACGGCGACGAACGACCACTTGGGGGCCTTCACATAGGTGCCGGTCTTCTGGTCGAGCAGCCAGTAGGTGCGCTCGGAGACGGATTCCGTGGCCGACTTCTTGACGGTGGTCGGGATGTAGTAGGCGGCAAGGGCCGCATGGCCGGCGGCGATCAGCTCGTGCGGCGGCGACTGGCTCGGGTGGCCGCTCACCTTGTCCGGGTCCACGACGTTCGCCGGACGGACGTCGCTCTTCCCCGAGTCGAGCAGCGGCACACCCACGGCGACGGCGACCACCGCGACCGTGACGGCTGCTACGGTCACCAGCCTTCGGGTGCGGCGGCGCCGGCGGACGGCGAACACCCGGTCGGCGAACCCCGGTCCCGCCGGGGGCTGTTCGGCGGCCTGTTCACGCAGGGCCTCGCGTACGAGATCGTCGACGTTCACGGACGCACCTCCACGGGCAACTGGTCACCGGACGACCGGAATTCGGTGTCGGCCGGGCCCAGGGCGACCAGTTCGGGCGCCAGGACGCGCAGCCGGGCTAGGGAACGGTGGGTGGTGGACCGTACGGTGCCGACGGAACAGCCCAGCAGCCGCGCCACTTCGGCCTCCGGCAGGTCCTCGAAGTAACGCAGCACGAGCACGGTGCGCTGGCGGGCGGTGAGCCTGGACAGCGCCTCGCGCATCACGACGCGCAGCTCGGCGGCGGACGAGGTGTCCGGGGCCGTACGGGTCTCCGGCGGTTCGGCGACGGTCAGTTCGCGTCTTCGCCACTTCAGCCGCCACCGGCCGATCTGCTGGCGGTAGAGGATCTGCCGTACATAGGCCTCGGGTTCGTCGATCCGCTCCCAGCGCCCGGCCGCCTTGGCCAGGGCGTTCTGCAGCAGATCCTCACCGGCGTGCCGGTCTCCCCCGCTGAGCAGCACGGCGGTCCTCAGCAGCGCCGACGACCTGTTGTCCACGAAGTCCCGGAAGCCTTCCAGCTCTTCGGCATCCATCGTCACCTTCACTCACTTCCCCGACGGCACCCGATGCCCCGCCCTGTGATCCCTGGGACGCGTGCGGACAGCGCCCGCTATGCCTGCCGCCCCGAGAAAATTCGACCGCCCCGCCCAACCACCCCCCTACGGTGACCACATGAGCCACCGCCCCCTGCTCTTCCTCGACGTCGACGGCCCCCTCAATCCGTACGCCGCCCAGCCGGAGCGCCGCCCCGAGGGCTTCACGACGATCAGGGCCGCCGTGCGCCCGGGCCGCCCGCTCCGGGTCTGGCTGAACCCCGCACACGGACCGGCGCTCCTGGGTCTCGGCTACGACCTGTGCTGGGCGACCACGTGGATGGCCGCCGCGAACCGCTGGATCGCCCCGGTCGTCGGCCTGCCCGAGCTGCCGTACGTCGACTTCGGCGACGCCCTGTTCGCCGAGCGGCCCGACGGGGTCCACTGGAAGACGGAGGCGATCGTCGCGTACGCCGAGGGCCGCCCCTTCGCCTGGGTGGACGACGAACAGAGCGCGCTGGACGGCGACTTCGTGACTGCCCATCACCCGGGCCCGGCGCTGCTGCACCACGTGAACCCCCGACTCGGGCTGCGCGAGGGCGATTTCACGGAACTGGCGGGCTTCGCGGCGGCCGTACGGACCTGAGCCCCGATACGGGTCGAGCGCCCTCCCGTCGGCCGGAAGGGCGCTCGACTCAGGTCACCGCACTGCTAGTTGTGGCTGTGCAGGATTTCGTTCAGGCCGCCCCAGACCGCGTTGTTCGGGCGGGCCTCGACCGTGCCGGTGACCGAGTTGCGGCGGAAGAGGATGTTGGAGGCGCCGGAGAGTTCGCGGGCCTTGACGATCTGACCGTCGGGCATCGTGACGCGGGTGCCGGCGGTGACGTAGAGGCCGGCCTCCACGACGCATTCGTCGCCGAGCGCGATGCCGACGCCGGCCTCGGCGCCGATCAGGCAGCGCTCGCCGATGGTGATGCGGACGTTGCCGCCGCCGGACAGCGTGCCCATGGTGGACGCGCCGCCGCCGATGTCCGAGCCGTCGCCGACCACGACACCGGCGGAGATCCGGCCCTCGACCATCGACGTGCCGAGCGTGCCGGCGTTGAAGTTCACGAAGCCCTCGTGCATGACCGTCGTGCCCTCGGCGAGGTGCGCGCCCAGCCGGACCCGGTCGGCGTCGGCGATGCGGACGCCCTTCGGGGCCACGTAGTCCGTCATGCGCGGGAACTTGTCGATCGACGTCACCTGAAGGTGAAGGCCCTCGGCGCGGGCGTTGAGCCGCGCCTTCTCCACGTCGTCGACCGCGACCGGGCCGAGCGAGGTCCAGGCGACGTTGGCGAGGAAGCCGAACATGCCGTCCAGGCTCTGGCCGTGCGGCTGGACCAGGCGGTGCGAGAGGAGGTGCAGGCGCAGATAGACGTCGTGCGCGTCGAGCGGCTTGTCGTCGAGGGAGGCGATGACCGTGCGGACCGCGATCACTTCGACGCCTCGGCGGGCGTCCGGACCGATCGCCTTCGCCGCACCCTCGCCGAGCAGTTCCACGGCGCGCTCGGCGGACAGCCGCTCGGTACCGGCGGGGCCGGGTTCGGCGGACAGTCCGGGCGCGGGGAACCAGGTGTCGAGGACGGTTCCGTCGGCGGTGACGGTGGCGAGGCCGGCGGCAACGGCGCCGGTGGTGCGAGGTGCGGTCGTGTCGGTCATGAGGGAAACCTAACCTGGAGGGGGCGGCGGGGACCAACTCGTCCACGGGGCGTCTCAGGGAACGACACGCACGGGCCCGCGCCACGGCCCCGTGCCACGGTCAACGAAAGCGGCTGACGGGGAGTACGCAGGGCGCGGGTCGGCCCGGGGCACGCGGAAAGCGGGTCGCGGGTCGCGGGTCGCGGTATGTCACGGCAACAGGTCACGGGCCACACGCAGGTCTCGGGCCGACGGCCACAGGCCGCCGCACGGCAGTCACCGGCCACCGGTCGCCGTGCGCCCGCCTCGCCGCCTCACACCTCCCGGCAGGGGATCACCCGCCCCAACACCTCCCGGGCATACCCCTCGTCGTACGCCGCGTCCGTCAGCAGCACCTGTAGACAGATCCCGTCCATCAGCGCGACCAGCGCCCGCGCGGTCACCGGATCCGTCCGGCGGGACAGGCGCTCGGCGAGGTCGCGGGCCCACTCGTCGGCGACGGGGCGCAGGGCGGGGCGGCGCAGGGCGGCGAGGTACAGCTCGTACTCCAGCTCGACGCCCGTGCGGTCGCCGGCGAGCCACTCGCCCATCCAGCCGGCCAGCTCCCCGGCCAGGTCGGTGCACGGGTCCTCCAGGCCGCCGCGCGCCGCGATCACCTTGGCGAAGCCCTCGTTGGCCTGGCGCAGCGCCGCGACCATCAGTTCGTCGAGGGTCGTGAAGTGGTACGTCGTCGAGCCGAGCGGCACATCGGCCTCGGCGGCGACGGAGCGGTGGCTGAGTCCCGCGATGCCCTTCTGTCCTACGACCCGGATCGCCGCGTCGATGATCCGCTGACGCCGCTCGGGGTCGTAGCGCCGGGCCATCAGTGCGCACCGCCCAGGTTGAGGACGACCACCCCGATGATGATCAGCGCGATACCGGCGGCCTTCGCGAAGGTCATCCCCTCGCCCAGGAACACCGTGCCGATGCCCACGACGGCGGCGGTGCCGAGGCCGGCCCAGATCGCGTAGGCCGTACCGACGGACATGGATTTCAGGGTCTGCGCGAGCAGGGCGAAGGAGAGCACGTATCCGACGACCGTGAGGACCGACGGCCACAGCCGGCTGAAGCCGTGGCTGAACTTCATGGCGGTGGTGCCGCCCACCTCCGCGGCGATCGCCGTGAGGAGCATCAGGAATCCCATGTGTACGAGTGTACATAACGGCGGGCGGCGCGGGCGGTCCGCGATGGCGGCGTCCATTCGACCGGGGTACGGACCTCGCGCAAGCAGCAGCGTTCCGCACGGCGTTGACAAAAGAGCACGGGGAATGAGAGGTGACGTCCCATACGTCGGCCGCCTGCCCCGGAACTCGTAGAAACCGCTCACCGAAACGGCTGCTCACAGGCCTCCCGCTCCACTACTGTTTCACCGTTCACTCACCTGGTTTTCACGGCCACGGCCGTCGCCATGGGCGCCGCTGGAGGAACAGCGCATGCCAGACAACACGTCCCAGCACCCTCCCCCGCACCACTCCTCTTGGGAGAACGGCTGGACCCCCGACAGTTCCCGGGCCCCCGGAACCCGCCGACTCTGGCTGGCCGGGGCCCTCGCCCTCACCACGATTGCCGTGTGCGCCACGGCGATCGTCCTCACGGACAAGCAACCTGACGACACAGCACGTACCAAGGCGGCGACGGACCCGTCGTCGGTCGGAGCGGACGGTCCCGGGCTGCTCTCGTTCGCCTCGCCGTCGAAGAAGGACCCGCCCACGCCCGACGCCCACACACCGGCCGCCACGAAGTCACCCTCCGCGCCGGCCACCGCCGCGGAGCACAGCTCCACGCCCTCCGCGAAGGCGCCCGCACCGTCCAAGTCGGCGTCGTCCCACGGCGGTTCGTCCTCCTCGGGCTCGGGGGGATCGTCCGGGTCGGGCGGCTCGTCGACTTCCTCGTCCGCCTGGAAGTCGGTCCGCTCGGTCAACTACCCGGACCGGTACTGGCAGGTGAGCGGCGACTACGTGAAGCTCAACCCGGCCGGTTCCACCGCTGCCCGCCGCGCCTCGACCTTCAAAGTGGTCAAGGGCCTTGCCAAGAGCTCCTGTTACTCGTTCGCGACGGCCGACGGCAGCTATCTCCGCCACCGCAACTTCATCCTCCGGGCGGAACGCAACGACGGCTCGTCCCTCTTCAAGCAGGACGCCACCTTCTGCCCCCGCACCTCGTCCTACTCCGGCGCGGTGATGCTGGAGTCGGTCAACTACCCGGGCCGCTATCTGCGTCACCAGAACTTCCAGCTCAAGCTGGACCAGTACCAGAACAGCAGCCTGTACCGGGCGGACTCGGCGTTCCGGCTGGTGGCCGGGCTCAGCTAGCAGTCCCGTCACGAAAGGCGATCAGCGAGGCCTTGGGCCGTAGTACGCAGAACTCGTTGCCCTCCGGGTCGGCGAGGACCACCCAGCCCACGGTCTCGCTCTGTCCGATGTCGACCCGTCGCGCACCCAGCGCGAGGATCCGCTCCACCTCGGCGTCCCGGTCGTCGGGGGCGAGGTCGAAGTGCAGCCGGTTCTTGACTGCCTTCGGCCCGCTCACCGGCATGAAGCAGATGCCGGTCTCCGCGAACTCCCCCGGCCCGATGACGACTTCGCGTTCCTTCTCGGACAGGATCCGCCAGTCCAGCACCCCGCACCAGAAGCGGGCGAGGCCCGGAAGATCGTGCGTGTCGATGACTATGTGATGCAGCGAAACGGCCATACCCGAAAGGTATGGCCGTTTCCCGTGAACCCAGAAGAACCAGCAGGCTCAGACGTTGAAGCCCAGCGCCCGGAGCTGCTCGCGACCGTCGTCCGTGATCTTGTCCGGGCCCCACGGCGGCATCCAGACCCAGTTGATGCGGAGCTCGTTGACGAGGCCGTCCGTGGCGGACTTGGCCTGGTCCTCGATGACGTCCGTCAGCGGGCAGGCCGCCGAGGTCAGCGTCATGTCGATGGTCGCGATGTTCGCGTCGTCGATGTGCACGCCGTAGATGAGGCCGAGATTGACGACGTCGATGCCCAGTTCGGGGTCGACGACATCGAGCAGGGCCTCGCGGACCTCCTCCTCGGAGGCGGGCTTGATCTCCATGGTCTCGGTGTCGCTCATGCCGTCTTCCTTTCCGCGTCGGCGTCGGCTCCGCCCAGGGCCTGGGCCGTCGCGTCCTTCCACGCCATCCAGCTGAGGAGGGCGCACTTCACCCGTGCCGGGTACTTGGAGACACCGGCGAACGCGACCGCGTCCTCCAGCACCTCTTCCATGTCGTCGTCGGGCTCGATCCGGCCCTTGGACTGCATCAGCTCCAGGAAAGTCTCCTGGATCTTCCGCGCCTCGGACAGCTCCTTGCCGACGAGGAGGTCGTTCAGTACGGAGGCCGAGGCCTGGCTGATGGAGCAGCCCTGACCCTCGTAGGAGATGTCGGTGATCTGCTCGCCGTCGTACTTCACGCGCAGCGTGATCTCGTCGCCGCACGTCGGGTTGACGTGGTGCACCTCGGCATCGCCATCCCGCAAGCCCCGCCCGTGCGGGTGCTTGTAGTGGTCCAGGATGACTTCCTGGTACATCGAATCAAGCTTCACGGTCTCAGCTCACGTCCCTTAACCGAAGAAGTTCCGTACGTGCTCCAAGCCGTCGACCAGTGCGTCGATCTCGGCCGGCGTGGAGTACAGATAGAACGACGCTCGCGTGGTCGCAGGAATTCCGTAGCGCAGGCAGACGGGCCGTGCGCAGTGGTGTCCGACCCGGACCGCGATGCCCTCCTCGTCGAGGACCTGGCCCACGTCGTGCGGGTGGATGTCGCCGAGCGTGAAGGAGATCGCCGCGCCCCGGTCCTCGGCCGTGGTGGGGCCGATGATCTTCAGGTCGGGGACGTCCAGCAGGCGCTTCACCGCATACTCGGTCAGCGCGTGCTCATGGGCGAGGATCTTGTCCATGCCGATCGCCGACAGGTAGTCGATCGCAGCCCCGAAACCGACCGCCTGCGCGATCGGCGGGGTGCCCGCCTCGAACTTGTGCGGGGCGGGAGCGTACGTCGACGAGTGCATCGACACGGTCTCGATCATCTCGCCGCCGCCGAGGAACGGCGGGAGGTCCTCAAGGAGCTCCTGGCGGCCCCAGAGGACGCCGATGCCGGTCGGGCCGCACATCTTGTGGCCGGTGAAGGCCACGAAGTCGGCCTGGAGGGCCTGGACGTCCAGCGGCATGTGCGGTGCGGCCTGCGAGGCGTCGATCAGGACCAGGGCCCCGACCTCCTGCGCACGGCGCACGATCTTCTCGACCGGGTTGACGGTGCCGAGGATGTTGGAGACCAGCACGAAGGAGACGATCTTCGTCTTCTCGGTGATCACTTCGTCTATGTTCGACAGGTCCAGCCGGCCGTCGTCCGTGAGGCCGAACCACTTCAGCTTCGCGCCCGTGCGCTGCGAGAGCAGCTGCCACGGCACGATGTTGGAGTGGTGCTCCATCTCCGTGATGACGATCTCGGTCTCGTGGTCCACGCGGTAGGGCTCGTCGGCCCAGCCCAGCATGTTCGCGACGAGGTTCAGCGACTCGGAGGCGTTCTTGGTGAAGATCACCTCGTCGCGGGAGGGCGCGTTGATGAACGCGGCGACCTTGTCCCGCGCGCCCTCGTACAGCGCCGTGGCCTCCTCGGCGAGCACATGCACACCGCGGTGGACGTTGGCGTTGTAGCGCTCGTAGTACTCGTTCAGGGCGTCGAGGACCTGGCGCGGCTTCTGCGAGGTCGCCGCGTTGTCCAGGTACACGAGCTTCTTACCGTCGTGGACCGTGCGGTCCAGGATGGGGAAGTCCTTGCGGATCGCCTCTGTGTCGAGGAGGCCCGGCAGTTGCGTCACGCGGATACGCCACCCTTCGCGGTGTAGGCCTCGTAGCCCTCGTTCTCCAGCTTGTCGGCGAGCTCGGCGCCGCCGGACTCGACGATCCGGCCGCCGGAGAAGACGTGCACGAAGTCGGGCTTGATGTAGCGCAGGATGCGCGTGTAGTGCGTGATCAGCAGGGTGCCGACCTCACCGGTCTCGCGGACGCGGTTGACGCCCTCGGAGACGACGCGCAGGGCGTCGACGTCCAGGCCGGAGTCGGTCTCGTCGAGGATCGCGATCTTCGGCTTGAGCAGCTCCAGCTGAAGGATCTCGTGGCGCTTCTTCTCACCGCCGGAGAAGCCCTCGTTGACGTTGCGCTCGGCGAAGGCCGGGTCCATGTGAAGACGCGCCATGGTCTCCTTGACCTCCTTCACCCAGGTACGCAGCTTCGGCGCCTCACCGCGGACGGCGGTGGCGGACGTACGAAGGAAGTTGGAGACGGAGACACCGGGGACCTCGACCGGGTACTGCATCGCGAGGAACAGGCCGGCGCGGGCGCGCTCGTCGACGGACATCTCCAGGACGTCCTCGCCGTCGAGGGTGACGGTGCCGCCGGTGATCGTGTACTTGGGGTGGCCCGCGAGCGAGTAGGCGAGGGTCGACTTGCCGGAGCCGTTCGGGCCCATGATGGCGTGGGTCTCGCCCTGCTTCACGGTGAGGTCGACGCCCTTGAGGATCTCCTTCGTGGCGTTGTCGGCCTCGACGGTGACGTGCAGGTCGTGGATTTCAAGCGTTGCCATGGGTTCCTCAGGACTCCTGGGTGAGGGAGACGAGCACGTCGTCCCCTTCGATCTTTACGGGGTATACGGGTACGGGGCGGGTGGCGGGGAGGCCGGACGGCTTGCCGGTGCGCAGGTCGAACGCTGAGCCGTGCAGCCAGCACTCGATCTGGCAGTCCTCGACCTCGCCCTCGGAGAGCGAGACGTTCGCGTGCGAGCAGATGTCGTTGATCGCGAACACCTCCCCCTCGGTCTTCACGACCGAGACCGGCGTGCCGTCGAGTTCCACCCGCTTCGGGGTGTCCTCCTCCAGCTCGCTCAGCCCGCAGGCCCGAAGAAATTGAGCAGCGTGGAAGGCCGACATCAGACCGACGCCTCCAGCTCCGCGTCGATCTTCTCCAGCAGCCGCTCCTGGATGTCGGCGACACCGATCTGCTGGACCAGTTCGGCGAAGAAGCCGCGGACCACCAGACGTCGGGCGTCGTCGGCGGGGATGCCGCGGGCCATCAGGTAGAAGAGCTGCTCGTCGTCGAAGCGGCCGGTCGCGGAGGCGTGTCCGGCGCCGACGATCTCGCCGGTCTCGATCTCCAGGTTCGGCACGGAGTCGACGCGGGCGCCGTCGGTCAGCACGAGGTTGCGGTTCATCTCGTACGTGTCGGTGCCCTCGGCCTTGGCCTCGATGAGGACGTCGCCGATCCACACCGCGTGGGCACCCTCGCCCTGGAGCGCGCCCTTGTAGATGGCGTTGGACTTGCAGTGCGGGACGTTGTGGTCGACCAGGAGGCGGTGCTCCTGGTGCTGGCCGGCGTCCGTGAAGTACAGGCCGAACAGCTCGGCCTCGCCACCGGGTCCGGCGTAGGTCACGCGCGGGTGCAGTCGTACGAGGTCGCCGCCGAAGGTGACGACGAACGACTTGAAGGTGGCGTCGCGGCCGATCAGGGCGTTGTGCTGGCCGACGTGCACGGCCTTGTCGTCCCAGTCCTGGACGGAGACGACGGTCAGCTTGGCGCCGTCGCCGAGGACGTAGTCGACGTTGGCGGCGAGGACCGCGTCACCGGTGTGGTCGATGACGACGACGGCCTCGGCGAAGGCTCCCAGCTCGATGACCTGGTGGCCGTAGGCGACGCCGCCCTCTCCGTGCACGACGATGCGGATCGGCTCGGTCAGGACCGTCTCCTTGGGGACGGTGACGACCGAGGCCTTCTCGAAGGACGAGTAGGCCTGCGCGGCCACCCGGTCCACCGGGGTGCCGGCCTTGCCGAGCCGCGCGTCGTCACGGCCGACGGTCTCCACGGTGACCCCCTCGGGGGCTCCGATGGCGACCTTCACGCCCCCGCCGTCGGCGACCGCGGTGCCGTCGTGCAGCCCGCGCAGGCGCTCCAGCGGGGTGAACCGCCACTCCTCCTCGCGGCCGTGGGGGACCGGGAAGTCCGCCACGTCGAAGGACGGGGGCGCGCTCATGCGCGTGGCGACGGTCGACTCGGCGGCCACCGCGATCGATCCGGCGGTGGTGGAGGACCCCACCGTGGAGTTCTGAGCCTCAGCCATGGCTGTCGTAGTGCTCGCTTTCTGAAGTCAAGAAGTGTGCTGGCCGGCGGTCGGAATCAGCCGACCGAGCCTTCCATCTGGAGCTCGATCAGCCGGTTGAGTTCCAGCGCGTACTCCATCGGCAGCTCCTTGGCGATCGGCTCGACGAAGCCGCGCACGATCATCGCCATCGCCTCGAACTCGGTCAGACCGCGGCTCATCAGGTAGAAGAGCTGGTCCTCGGAGACCTTGGAGACGGTCGCCTCGTGGCCCATGGACACGTCGTCCTCGCGGACGTCCACGTACGGGTACGTGTCGGAGCGGGAGATGGTGTCGACGAGCAGCGCGTCGCACAGCACGTTCGACTTGGAGCCGTGGGCGCCCTCGCCGATCTCGACGAGACCGCGGTAGGACGTACGACCGCCGCCGCGCGCCACCGACTTGGAGACGATGTTGGAGGAGGTGTTCGGCGCCATGTGGACCATCTTGGAGCCGGCGTCCTGGTGCTGGCCCTCGCCCGCGAAGGCGATGGAGAGGGTCTCGCCCTTGGCGTGCTCGCCCATCAGGTAGACGGCCGGGTACTTCATCGTCACCTTGGAGCCGATGTTGCCGTCGATCCACTCCATGGTCGCGCCCTCGTAGGCGACGGCGCGCTTGGTGACCAGGTTGTAGACGTTGTTCGACCAGTTCTGGATGGTCGTGTAGCGGCAGCGGGCGTTCTTCTTGACGATGATCTCGACGACCGCGCTGTGCAGCGAGTCCGACTTGTAGATCGGCGCCGTACAGCCCTCGACGTAGTGCACGTAGGCACCCTCGTCGACGATGATCAGGGTCCGCTCGAACTGGCCCATGTTCTCCGTGTTGATACGGAAGTAGGCCTGGAGCGGGATCTCGACCTGCACGCCCTTGGGCACGTAGATGAAGGAACCGCCGGACCACACGGCGCTGTTCAGCGACGCGAACTTGTTGTCGCCGACCGGGATGACGGTGCCGAAGTACTCCTTGAAGAGCTCCGGGTGCTCCTTCAGCGCGGTGTCGGTGTCGAGGAAGATGACGCCCTGCTCCTCCAGGTCCTCACGGATCTGGTGGTAGACGACCTCGGACTCGTACTGCGCGGCGACACCGGCGACGAGGCGCTGCTTCTCCGCCTCGGGGATGCCGAGCTTGTCGTACGTGTTCTTGATGTCCTCGGGCAGGTCCTCCCAGGACTCCGCCTGCTTCTCCGTGGAGCGCACGAAGTACTTGATGTTGTCGAAGTCGATGCCGGAGAGGTCGGAGCCCCAGTTCGGCATGGGCTTCTTCTCGAACAGGCGCAGGCCCTTGAGACGGAGCTTGGTCATCCACTCCGGCTCGTTCTTCTTGCCGGAGATGTCCCGGACGACGTCCTCGTTGATGCCGCGCTTGGCGGAGGCACCGGCCACGTCGGAGTCGGCCCAGCCGTATTCGTACGTGCCCAGACCCTCGAGCTCGGGGTGGGCAGTCTCCTCGATGGGGAGCGTCATGCGGGGTTCCTCCCGGCGGTACTTGCAGATGCGTTATGTGTGGTCTTAGGGATAAACGTGGTGCACACACCGTCGCCGTGGGCGATGGTCGCCAGTCGCTGGACATGGGTGCCGAGCAACTGGGAGAAGAGCTCTGTCTCCGCCTCGCACAGTTGCGGGAACTGCTCGGCGACATGGGCGACCGGGCAGTGGTGCTGGCAGAGCTGCTCACCGACCGGTGCGCTACGCGCCGTAGCAGCGTACCCGTCCGCGCTCAGGGCCTTGGCCAGCGCTTCCGCGCGGTTCTCGGGAGCGGCGGCCTCGACGACCTTGCGGTAGGCGATGGCCTGGGCGGCCATCCGGTCGCGGGCGAAGGCGACGACGGCCTCGTCCCCGCCCTCGCGCGCCGCGATCCAGCGCAGCGCGTCCGCGGCGAGCTTGTCGTAGGACTGGTCGAAGGCGTCCCGGCCGCAGTCGGTCAGGGCGAACACCTTGGCGGGCCGGCCGCGCGTGCGCGCTCCGTAGACCCGCTGCTCACGTGCTTCCACGACGTCGTCGGCGACGAGTGCGTCGAGATGACGGCGTACGGCGGCCTGGGTCAGCCCCAGCCGGCCGGCGAGGTCGGCCACGGTCGACGGGCCGTGGTCCAGGATGGAGCGCGCGACACGGTTGCGGGTGGACCGCTCACCGGTCGCGAGTTCCTCCTGCGGAGCCTCGCCAACGTTTTTCACAACGCCATTGTTGCGTAATTCCTCAGAGGCAGGCAACCCGCGTCCCGGCCACCCGGCGGTGCGGTGCGTCACTTAGGTATACCTAATCCGACCTGCGGAAACGATCTTTGATCGATCAATCGGGTGGCGCCGCCGACCCCCTTCCGGGAGACTCCCCACCCATGTCCACACCCCCTCCCACCGGCCCACTTGCCACTCGGGACACGCTCGCCGCCGACCTGCGCGAGGCAGGCGTGCGCCCCGGCGAGATCCTCCTCGTACACACCTCCCTGAGCTCCCTCGGATGGGTCTGCGGAGGCGCCGTTTCGGTCGTCCAGGGCCTCCTCGACGCCATCGGCCCGACCGGCACGCTGGTGGTCCCCACCCAGACCGGCGACCTCTCGGACCCGGCGCTCTGGGTAAATCCGCCGGTCCCCCGCGAATGGTGGGACACCATCCGCACCTCCATGCCCTCCTACGACCCCCTCGTCACGCCCTCGCGCGGCGTGGGCGTCGTCCCGGAGACCGTCCGCACCTGGCCCGGCGCCCGGCGCTCCGCGCACCCGCAGACCTCGTTCGCGGCGATCGGTCCGCACGCCGCCGAGATCCTCGACGGCCACGCCACCGACTGCCGGCTCGGCGAGCGCAGCCCGCTGGCCCGCCTGGAGGGCCTCCACGCGCGCGTGCTGCTGCTCGGCGCGGGCTACGACACCTGCACGAGCTTCCACCTGGCCGAGTACCGCATCCCGTCCCCGCTGGTCGCGGTCGGCCGGCCCGGCCCGGACGGCTGGGAGACGGTGACCGAGGTGTCGATCTCCTCCGACCGCTTCGACGAACTGGGCCACGACTTCGAACGGGACCGTCCCGTCGTCCGCGGAAAGGCGGGCGCGGCCGACGTGCGGC
Source organism: Streptomyces sp. NPDC050549 (assembly GCF_040655035.1). NCBI lineage: Bacteria > Bacillati > Actinomycetota > Actinomycetes > Kitasatosporales > Streptomycetaceae > Streptomyces > Streptomyces sp. NPDC050549. Next base: position 13,550 of record NZ_JBFAJD010000018.1, on the reverse strand, counting down.
TGTTCCCGGTGGGCGACGCCGTGGCCTACGCCGAGCGGTGGCTGCCCCTGCACCGCCCCCGTGAGGAGGAGATCCTGCCCCCTCCCCCACTCTCAACTTCGTTCGAGCGGGGGGACCCCCATCTCTGAGGCGAGGCCGGCCTACCTAGACTCGGGCCCATGCGAAGCGAGCCCGTGCTCCAGGTCCAGGCCCTGGTGAAGCGGTACGGCACGAAGACCGCGGTGAACGGCCTCGACCTGGAGGCCGATGCGGGTGTCACCGCGGTACTGGGTCCCAACGGGGCGGGCAAGACGACCACGGTCGAGACCTGCGAGGGGTACCGGAAGCCGGACTCCGGCACGGTGCGCGTCCTGGGCCTCGACCCGGTCCGCGAGTCCGCGGCACTGCGCCCCAGAATCGGCGTGATGCTCCAGTCCGGCGGGGTCTACTCGGGCGCCCGCGCCGACGAGATGCTCCGCCATGTGGCCAAGCTGCACGCGCACCCGCTGGACGTGGACGCGCTCATCGAGCGCCTGGGGCTCGGCAGTTGCGGCCGTACGACGTACCGCCGTCTCTCCGGCGGCCAGCAGCAGCGCCTCGCGCTCGCGATGGCCGTCGTGGGCCGCCCCGAACTGGTCTTCCTGGACGAGCCGACCGCGGGCCTCGACCCGCAGGCCCGCCGCGCCACCTGGGACCTGATCCGCGACCTCCGCGCGGACGGCGTCTCCGTCGTCCTCACGACCCACCACATGGACGAGGCCGAGCAACTCGCCGACGACGTCGCGATCATCGACGCCGGCAAGGTCATCGCGCACGGCTCCCCCGAGGAACTGTGCCGGGGCGGCGCCGAGAACACCCTCCGCTTCACCGGCCGCCCCGGCCTCGACGTCGGCTCCCTGCTGAAGGCCCTCCCGGCCGACTCCACGGCCGCCGAACTGACCCCGGGCTCCTACCGCGTCGGCGGCAAGGTCGACCCGCAACTGCTCGCCACGGTCACCTCGTGGTGCGCGCAGCACGGGGTGATGCCGGAGAAGATCTCGGTCGAACGGCACACCCTGGAGGACGTGTTCCTGGGACTCACCGGCAAGGAGCTGCGCTCGTGACGACGACCACCGACCCGGGGACGTACACCCCGGCACCGGGGGCGGCCCCCCTCCCTCGCATGATCGCGGCACAGGCGCTCCTCGAAACGAAGATGCTCCTGCGCAACGGCGAACAGCTCCTCCTCACGGTGGTCATCCCCACCCTCCTGCTGGTCCTCTTCAGCTCGGTGGACATCGTCGACACCGGCAAGGGCAAGTCCGTCGACTTCCTCGCCCCCGGGATCCTCGCGCTCGCCGTGATGTCGACGGCGTTCACGGGCCAGGCCATCGCGACGGGCTTCGAGCGCCGCTACGGCGTCCTGAAGCGCCTCGCGTCCTCCCCGCTCCCCCGCTGGGGCCTGATGACCGCGAAGACGGCGTCGGTCCTGGTCACGGAGATCCTCCAGATCATCCTGCTGACGGCGATCGCCTTCGCACTGGGCTGGTCCCCGCACGGCAACCCCTTCGCCGTACTCCTCCTCCTGATCCTCGGCACGGGGGCCTTCTCCGGCCTCGGCCTCCTGATGGCGGGCACCCTGAAGGCGGAGGCCACCCTCGCCGCCGCCAACCTGGTGTTCCTGCTGCTCCTGGTCGGCGGCGGGGTGATCGTGCCGATGGACAAGTACCCGTCGGGGGTCCAGGACGTGCTGGGGCTGCTGCCGATCTCGGCACTTTCGGACGGGCTGCGGGATGTGTTGCAGCACGGGGCCGGGATGCCTTGGGGCGACCTGGGGATCCTGGGTGTGTGGGCGGTCGTGGGGCTGGGGGCGGCGGGGGCGTTCTTCCGCTGGGAGTAGGCCTGAGCCGGACCCTCGTGAAAGCGTGCACAAGCACCCCCCTACGATGGTCCCCGTGCCAAACGTGACCCACGCCGACGCCGTAGCCGCCGTGCGCAACCCCCTCGCCTTCATCGCCGCGCGCTGGACCCCGGATCCCCGGACGGTTCGGCGGGCGGCTCTCGCCGCGCTCGTGATGTCGGTGGTCATCGTGGTCACCGGCGGTGCCGTGCGGCTGACGGGGTCGGGGCTCGGCTGCCCGACCTGGCCCAAGTGCACGGACGACTCGCTGACCACGACCAGCGCGATGGGCTTCCACGGTGCCATCGAGTTCGGCAACCGGATGCTGACGTACGTGCTGTGCGCCGCCGTCGGCTGGGCGATCATCGCCGCGCGCTCGGAGAAGCCGTACCGCCGCGGTCTCACCCGGCTGGGCTGGGCGCAGTTCTGGATCGTGATGAGCAACGCGATCCTCGGTGGGATCGTGGTGCTGGTCGGCCTCAACCCGTACACGGTCGCGGCCCACTTCCTGCTCTCCTCGGCGCTGATCGCGGTCGCGACGCTGATGTGGCAGCGCAGCCGGGAGGGCGACGGCGAGCCCAAGCCGCTGGTCGGCAAGGCCGTGCAGCAACTGGTGTGGTTCCTGGTCACGGCCTCCGTGCTGCTGATCGCGGTCGGCACGGTGGTGACCGGCGCGGGCCCGCACGCGGGCGACTCCAAGGAGGTCGAGCGGATCCCGATCGACTGGGAGACGGTCGCCAAGCTGCACGCGGTGCTCGCCTGGATCGTGGTCACGCTGACGTTCGCCCTGTGGTTCGTCCTCAAGGCGGTCGACGCCCCCAAGGGCCCCCTGGACCGCACCCGCGAGCTGTTCCTGATCCTGCTCTCCCAGGGCGTCATCGGTTACGTCCAGTACTTCACGAACCTCCCCGAGGCCCTGGTCGCCGTCCACATGCTCGGCTCCTGCCTGGTGTGGATCGGGGTGCTGCGGGTGCTGCTGTCGCTGCGCGAGCGGCCGGCGGTCGTGGCGGACCTGCCGGGGCCGTCGGTGGAGCAGTCGCTGCCCACGCGCGCGTGAGTCACCCGTAGCGGGTGACCAACTCGTCTATCGCCGGGCCGAGATAGGCCCGGGTCAGCTCCGCCCGGCGGTCGAGCCGGTCGCCCTCTCCGGAGCCGGCCGAGGACGGTACCGGATCGTCGTAGCGCCGCCGTACGACGTCCTCCACTACCTCCACCGGGGCCCCGAGGCCGGGCAGTACGTCGAGCGCCTCGCGCTTGGTGATGAGCCGGCCATCCCGTCGGGTGACGGTCGCGCGGGCGAAGGTGGTCAGGCCGAGGTCGACCCAGATGTCCTGGTGCCAGAGGTCCGCCTTGTCGACGGCCGGCCGCCAGAACTCCCGCTGGTCCCGTACGACGAACTCGCCCAGCTCCTGGTCCGTCACGGCCGGCAGCAGCTGCTTCGGTGATCCGCCCTGCAACACCCGCCCGAAGTCGTGCAGTTCACGCCGGGTGACGGGCGTGACGGGCCGGCGGGTGACGTGGTCGTGGGCCCAGGTGAGGTGCCGTTGGTTCGGGGCGTCCTGGGTACCGGGGGCGAGGTAGCTGCAGTGCAGGTGGGTGGCGAGGGGGTCGGTGCGCAACCCCCGGTGCAGAGCGACGAGTTGGCGGGCGGTGCTCGGCTTGAGGGGATGGTCCAGGATGGCTATCAGGTCCAGGTCGCTGCGCCCCTCCTGGTAATCGCCCCCGGCGAGCGAACCGTGGGCCCACACGGCGACGGGCTTCAGAGGGGCCAGTTCGTTCAGGAAGCGGGCGAGCAACGCGTCGGTCGGCATTGGCCCAGTCTGTACAGCTCACTCCAGCCCGTACACCCGTTTCGCGTTGCCGACCGCGATCAGTCCCGCGACCCGCTGCGCGTCGGCCGGCGACCACGCCCCCTCGGCGACCCAGTTGCCGAGCACCCGCCCGAGCGCCTCGCGGAACAACCGGGCGCCCACGACGTGCAGTTCGGGCAGCCCGTGGGCCCCGCTGGAGAACAGGATCTTGCCGAAGGGGGCCAGCTCCAGGATCTCGGCGAGCACGGTCGCCGCGCGAGCGCCGGTGCGGACGAGGGCGGCGCCGGAGTCGGCGTAGACGTGCGGGAAGACGCCCGCGAGGTGGGCCGCGTGCCGGTGGTACGGGTAGCTGTGCAGCAGCACGAGGTCGGTGCCGAGCCCGGCGGTCGCGCGCACGAAGTCGGTGAGCAGGACGGGGTCGGTGCGGTCGATACGCAGGCCCGGTTCACCCAGTCCGGCGTGGAGTTGGAGGGGTAGCCCGGACGCCACGGCGATCCACAGCAGGTGTCGCAGGAGCACGGGGTCGCTCAGCGCCCCGCCGACCCTTCGCCCGGCCAGCCAGCGGCCCGCCGCGCCCCTGACCTCGCCCGGGCCGGGGGGTTCGGGCGCGAGCGCGAGACCGTGCCGTACGCCCGCCACTGAGGTGAAGGCCACCGCGCCGACCGCGGCGCCGTGCACCGACTCGGCGAGGTTGGCGAGGAAGGACTCGACGGTGCCGGAGGTGTCGGCGACCTGTTCGGCGAGGAGTTCGAGGCGGACGATCTCCCGCGCGTCCGCCTGACCGGCCGTCGCCATCTCGGCGGGCCCGGTGAGGTCGCCGGGCAGGCCCGTGTCGATCAGATACGTGGTGATGCCACTGCCGCGCAGCAGCCTGCGGCCCGCTTCCAGTACGCCGAGTTCACGGCGCCGGGCGAGATAGCGGGCGGGCGGACAGTGCGGCTCCAGGCCGAGCAGGGGCGGGCACCATCGTCGTACGGCGAATCCGGTCTGGGTGTCGAAGAGGGTGGTGCCGGGGGCGGGTGGGCCCTCGGTGCGGGCGAGTTGGGCCTCGAAGGTGCCGAGGCCCAGCTCCGTTCTCAGTACGCCGTGGCAGTACTGGTCCACGAGGGACGGCGTTTCGATCATCCGGGCTCCCCGTGGCGGTGACTGCGTCGCTTGTACGGGGCCTAACGGGTGAAACGGGGGTGAGGTGTTGCTCGTACGCACCCCGTGTGAGGGGGCCCCGGTCGTCAACCGTTGCTCGGGCCGCCGACCTGGATGCCCGCCATGCGGGTCCACTCGTACCGACCGGTGGTCACCTTCGCCGCGAACTCGCCGTCGAAGGCCTCGTGGACGGTGATCCCGGACTTCTCGACGGCCTGCTGGGCGATCTCGTAGGTCGTGGCCACCAGGTCGCCCCAGCCGCCGTCCTCGCCCACGAGGACGATGCGGGCGCCGCGTTCCCCGATGTACGCGACCTGGCCCTCGGCCCCGCCGTGCGCCTTGGAGAAGGTGCCGATCTGCTTGGCGAGGCGGGCCACCTGGCGCTCGGCCTTCGCGTCAACCTGCTGCGTGTCTGCCATGGCCAGGATGCTACCGACGGGTAGGTCGAACGGCGACGGGCGGGGGGAGTGACTCCTGCCTCAGGAGGAGCTGGTGCACTACCTGAGGAAGGGGTCCACCGCGATCGCCACGAAGAGGATCGACACATAGGTGATCGACCAGTGGAAGAGGCGCATCTCCTTGAGCTTGCCGCCGGTCACCTCGGCCTTGGCGCGGTTCTGGAGGCCGTGCGCCTCCCACAGCCAGAAGCCTCCGGCCAGCAGGGCGACCAGGGTGTAGAACCAGCCCGTGTAGCCGAGGGGCGTGAGGAGCAGGGAGACCGCGACCATGACCCAGCTGTAGATCACGATCTGCCGGGCGACCACCTTGTTGGAGGCGACGACCGGGAGCATCGGCACGCCCACGCGCGCGTAGTCGTCCCTGACCTTCATGGAGAGCGGCCAGTAGTGCGGCGGCGTCCAGAAGAACATGACGAGGAAAAGAATGATGGGGGCCCAGGACATGGAGTCCTTGACCGCGGACCAGCCGATGAGGACCGGGAGGCAGCCGGCGATTCCGCCCCACACGATGTTCTGCGAGGTACGTCGTTTGAGGATCATCGTGTAGACGACGACGTAGAAGAGGAGCGCTCCGAGCGCGAGCCACGCGGACAGCCAGTTGACGGTCAGGCCGAAGAGGAGTGTCGAGACGACGGCGAGGGTGATGCCGAAGGCGAGGCACTCGCGGGGGCTGACCATCCCGGTGACGAGGGGGCGCTGCGAGGTGCGGTCCATGAGCGCGTCGATGTCGCGGTCGATGTACATGTTGAGCGCGTTCGCGCCACCGGCGGAGAGATAGCCGCCGAGGCAGGTGAGAAGGACCAGTTTGAGGTCGGGCACACCCTGCTGGGCCAGGAACATCACCGGAACGGTGGTGATCAGCAACAGCTCGATGATCCGCGGCTTGGTCAGCGCCACGAACGCCATGACCCGGGCCCCGATCGGCCGCCGGCTCGGGCTCTGACTCGCCCCGACAATCCCCGCTGGACGGGATTCAACGGCCGTCACGCACACCCCTGACAGAGACATCCCAGCAAGCCTCCGGGTGTGAACTCCCCGTAAAGGCTCGCGCGTACCACGCCACTGTAGACGTTGCCCAGACCCGGACATTCGCGGGGGTGGGGTCGTGTTGGGCACCGCCCCCGGAAGAGCTGATCAGCACTCTGTTGAGCACTCGAACGAGCACCTCCGTATTCAGTTGCCGAATACGAAACGAGCCAGTCGGGAGGCGGATCCCCGAGAGTCCCGGCAGTCTGGAATGACTCGAAAAAATGCACGTTCTCACGGGGGTAGGCTCGACAACGGCCGGTGGGCGCCAAGTGCACCGGCATCCGACATGCGTGACATGTGGAGAGGAGCCCTGACTCAGGGTGAGCACCAAGCCGACCACCACAGACCTCGAGTGGACCGAGTTGGACCAGCGGGCCGTGGACACCGCCCGCGTCCTGGCCGCCGATGCCGTACAGAAGGTCGGTAACGGCCATCCCGGTACGGCCATGAGCCTCGCGCCCGCCGCCTACACCCTCTTCCAGAAGGTGATGCGGCACGACCCCGCCGACGCCGACTGGGTGGGGCGCGACCGGTTCGTGCTGTCCGCCGGCCACTCGTCCCTGACTCTCTACACGCAGCTCTATCTGGCCGGTTTCGGCCTGGAGCTGGCCGACCTGGAAGCGTTCCGCACCTGGGGCTCGAAGACTCCGGGGCACCCCGAGTACGGCCACACGACCGGAGTGGAGACCACCACCGGCCCGCTGGGCCAGGGTGTCGCCAACGCCGTGGGCATGGCCATGGCCGCCCGCTACGAGCGCGGTCTGTTCGACCCGGACGCCCCGCAGGGCGAGTCCCCCTTCGACCACTACATCTTCGCGATCGCCGGTGACGGCTGTCTCCAGGAGGGCATCTCCGGAGAGGCGTCCTCGCTCGCCGGCCACCAGGAGCTCGGCAACCTGATCCTCCTGTGGGACGACAACCACATCTCCATCGAGGGCGACACCGAGACCGCGGTCTCCGAGGACACCGTCAAGCGCTACGAGGCGTACGGCTGGCACGTCCAGCGCGTCGCCCCGAAGCCGGACGGCGACCTGGACCCGCACGCCATCTACAACGCCATCGAGGCCGCGAAGAAGGTGACGAACAAGCCGTCGTTCATCGCGATGCGCTCGATCATCGCCTGGCCCGCGCCGAACGCGCAGAACACCGAGGCCGCGCACGGCTCGGCGCTCGGTGCCGAAGAGGTCGCGGCCACCAAGCGCGTCCTCGGCTTCGACCCGGAGAAGTCCTTCGACGTCTCCGACGACGTCCTCAAGCACACCCGTCAGGCGCTGGAGCGGGGCCGCGAGGCGAAGGCCGCGTGGGAGCCGTCGTACCAGGAGTGGCGGACCAACAACCCGGAGCGCGCCGCCGAGTACGACCGCATCTCCGCGGGCGAGCTGCCGGCCGGCTGGGAGGACAAGCTCCCGGTGTTCGAGGCGGGCAAGGGGGTCGCCACCCGTGCCGCGTCAGGCAAGGTGCTCCAGGCGCTCGGCGCGGTCATCCCCGAGCTGTGGGGCGGCTCGGCCGACCTCGCGGGCTCGAACAACACGACGATCGACAAGACCTCGTCGTTCCTCCCGGCGGACAACCCGCTGCCGGAGGCGAACCCGTACGGCCGCACGATCCACTTCGGCATCCGCGAGCACTCCATGGCCGCGGAGATGAACGGCATCACGCTGCACGGCAACACCCGTGTCTACGGCGGTACGTTCCTCGTCTTCTCCGACTACATGCGCAACGCCGTGCGGCTCTCCGCGCTGATGCACGTGCCGGTGACGTACGTGTGGACGCACGACTCCATCGGTCTGGGCGAGGACGGCCCGACCCACCAGCCGGTCGAGCACCTGGCCTCGCTGCGCGCCATCCCGGGCCTGAACGTGATCCGCCCGGCCGACGCCAACGAGACCGCGATCGCCTGGCGCGAGGTCCTGCGCCGCTACACCAAGGTCTACGGCAAGGGCGCCCCGCACGGCTTCGCGCTGACGCGTCAGGGTGTGCCGACGTACGAGGCCAACGAGGGCACCGCCAAGGGCGGTTACGTCCTGTTCGAGGCGTCCACGGGTACGCCCGAGGTGATCCTCATCGGTACCGGTTCCGAGGTCCACCTCGCCGTCGAGGCGCGCGAGCAGCTGGAGGCCTCCGGGGTGCCGACGCGGGTCGTGTCCATGCCCTGTGTGGAGTGGTTCGAGGCACAGGACCAGGAGTACCGGGACAGCGTGCTGCCGCCGTCGGTCAAGGCGCGGGTCGCGGTCGAGGCCGGCATCGGTCTGACCTGGTACCGGTTCGTCGGGGACGCCGGCCGCATCGTTTCCCTGGAGCACTTCGGGGCTTCCGCCGACGGCAAGGTGCTCTTCCAGGAGTTCGGCTTCACTGCCGAGAACGTGGCCGCCAAGGCCCGGGAATCCATCGCCGCCGCCCAGAGCTGACGCTGACAAACGACACGTAGGAGATGCATTTTCCATGACAGACGCACTCAAGCGCCTCTCCGAGGAAGGCGTCGCGATCTGGCTGGACGACCTGTCGCGCAAGCGGATCACGTCCGGCAACCTCGCCGAACTGATCGACCAGCAGCACGTCGTGGGCGTCACCACCAACCCGTCGATCTTCCAGAAGGCCATCTCGTCGGGCGACGGTTACGAGCAGCAGCTCACCGACCTCGCCGCCCGCAAGGTCACCGTCGAAGAGGCGATCCGCATGATCACGACGGCGGACGTCCGTGACGCCGCCGACATCCTGCGCCCGGTCTACGACGCGAGCGGCGGCCAGGACGGACGCGTGTCGATCGAGGTCGACCCGCGGCTGGCCCACAACACGGCGGCGACCATCGCCGAGGCCAAGCAGCTCGCCTGGCTGGTGGACCGTCCCAACACCCTCATCAAGATCCCGGCCACCAGGGCGGGCCTCCCGGCGATCACCGAGACCATCGGCCTCGGTATCAGCGTCAACGTCACCCTGATCTTCTCGCTGGAGCGTTACCGCGAGGTCATGGACGCGTTCATCACCGGCCTGGAGAAGGCCAAGGAGCGCGGCCTGGACCTCTCCAAGATCCACTCGGTGGCGTCCTTCTTCGTGTCCCGCGTGGACACCGAGATCGACAAGCGGATCGACGCACTTGGCACCGACGCGGCCAAGGCCGCCCGCGGCAAGGCCGGTCTCGCCAACGCGCGGCTCGCCTACCAGGCGTACGAGGAGGTCTTCTCCTCCGACCGCTGGCTGGCCCTGGACAAGGCACAGGCCAACAAGCAGCGTCCGCTGTGGGCCTCGACCGGTGTCAAGGACAAGGCGTACAAGGACACCCTGTACGTGGACGACCTGGTGGCGCCGAACACGGTGAACACCATGCCGGAGGCCACTCTCGAGGCCACCGAGGACCACGGTCAGATCATCGGCAACACCATCGCCGGCACATACGAGCAGTCGCGCGCCGAGCTCGACGCCGTAGAGGCGCTCGGGATCTCTTACGACGAGGTGGTGCAGCTGCTGGAGGACGAGGGCGTCGAGAAGTTCGAGGCGGCCTGGACCGACCTGCTCAAGTCGACCGAGGCGGAGCTCTCCCGCCTCGCCCCCTCGGAGGGCTGAAACCTTGTCGAGCAGCAACCCGCTGCGTGACCCCGCCGACCGACGGCTCCCGCGTATCGCGGGGCCGTCGGGCCTGGTCATCTTCGGCGTCACAGGCGATTTGTCACGCAAAAAGCTGATGCCCGCCGTGTACGACCTCGCGAACCGGGGTCTGCTGCCGCCGGGTTTCTCGCTCGTCGGCTTCGCCCGGCGCGAGTGGGCCCACGAGGACTTCGCGCAGGAGGTCCACGACGCGGTCAAGGAGCACGCCCGTACGCCGTTCCGTGAGGAGGTCTGGCAGCAGCTCGTCCAGGGGATGCGCTTCGTCCAGGGCACCTTCGACGACGACGACGCGTTCGAGCGGCTGCGCTCCACGATCGACGAACTGGACAAGGCCCAGGGCACAGGCGGCAACTTCGCCTTCTACCTGTCGGTACCGCCGCGCTCCTTCCCGGTCGTCATCCAGCAGCTGAAGAAGCACGGTCTCGCCGACCAGGACAACGGTTCCTGGCGCCGCGCGGTCATCGAGAAGCCCTTCGGCCACGACCTCAAGTCGGCCGAGGACCTCAACAAGGTCGTGCACGAGGTCTTCGCCGCCGACCAGGTCTTCCGCATCGACCACTACCTCGGCAAGGAGACCGTCCAGAACATCCTGGCGCTCCGCTTCGCCAACACGATGTTCGAGCCGATCTGGAACCGGTCCTTCGTGGACCACGTGCAGATCACCATGGCCGAGGACATCGGCATCGGCGGTCGGGCCGGCTACTACGACGGCATCGGCGCCGCCCGTGACGTCATCCAGAACCACCTGCTCCAGCTGATGGCGCTGACCGCGATGGAGGAGCCGTCCTCCTTCTCCGCCGACGCGCTGGCCGCCGAGAAGGAGAAGGTGCTCGGCGCGGTACGCCTGCCGAAGGACCTGGGCAAGAACACGGTCCGCGGGCAGTACGCCGAGGGCTGGCAGGGCGGCGAGAAGGCCGTCGGCTACCTCCAGGAAGACGGCATCGACCCGCAGTCGAAGACCGACACCTACGCCGCCATCAAGGTCGAGGTCGACAACCGCCGCTGGGCGGGCGTCCCCTTCTACCTGCGCACCGGCAAGCGCCTGGGCCGCCGCGTCACCGAGATCGCGGTCGTCTTCCAGCGCGCCCCGCACTCCCCCTTCGACCATACGGCGACGGAGGAGCTGGGCCAGAACGCGATCGTCTTCCGCGTCCAGCCCGACGAGGGCGTCACGGTCCGCTTCGGCTCCAAGGTCCCCGGCACCTCGATGGAGATCCGGGACGTCTCCATGGACTTCGCCTACGGCGAGTCGTTCACGGAGTCCAGCCCGGAGGCGTACGAGCGCCTCATCCTCGACGTCCTCCTGGGCGACTCGAACCTCTTCCCGCGCACCGAGGAGGTCGAGCTGTCCTGGAAGATCCTCGACCCGATCGAGCAGTACTGGGACAAGCACGGCAAGCCCGCGCAGTACCAGTCCGGCACCTGGGGTCCGGTCGAGGCGGACGAAATGCTCGCACGAGAGGGACGGAGCTGGCGCCGGCCATGAAGATAGACCTCACCGACACCACTGCCAGCAAGATCAACAAGGGGCTGGTGAAGGCCCGCCGTGCCATCGGCACCCCGGCCGTCGGCATGGTGCTCACCCTCGTCGTCGTCACGGACGAGGAGAACGCCTACGACGCTCTGAAGGCCGCGAACGACGCGTCGCGCGAGCACCCTTCGCGCACGCTCGTCGTCATCAAGCGCGTCTCGCGCTCGCCCCGGGACCGCACCCAGTCCCGCCTCGACGCCGAGGTACGGGTGGGCACGGACGCGGGCAGCGGAGAGACGGTCGTCCTGCGGCTGTACGGCGAGGTCTCCGACCACGCCCAGTCCGTGGTGCTGCCGCTGCTGCTGCCGGACGCGCCGGTGGTCGTCTGGTGGTCGGTGGACGCGCCCCGCGACCCGGCGAACGACCCGCTGGGCGCCCTGAGCCAGCGCCGGGTCACCGACAGCTACGCGGCGGAGAAGCCCGTCGATGAGCTGCGGTCCCGCGCCGAGAGCTACGAACCGGGCGACACCGACCTGGCCTGGGCCCGGATCACCCCGTGGCGTTCGATGCTGGCCGCCGCACTCGACCAGGTCTCCACGGAGATCGTCTCCGTCGAGGTGGCGGGCGAGGAGTCCAACCCGAGCGTCGAACTGCTCGCGATGTGGCTCGCCGACCGGCTCCATGTGCATGTCCGGCGGGCGATCTCGGCCGGTCCCGGTCTGACCCAGGTCCGCCTGGAGACGACCGGCGGCCCCATCACGCTGCACCGGTCGGACGGGGCGATGGCCACGCTGGCGCTTCCCGGCCAGCCGGACCGCGCGGTGGCCCTCAAGCGCCGCGAGACGTCCGAGCTGCTCGCGGAGGAGCTGCGCAGGCTCGACCCGGACGACACCTACGCGTCCGCGCTGCGGTTCGGCGTGGACCGGCTGGGCGGGATCCAGTCGGCGGCGGAACGGGCCGAGGCGGCTGCCGACCAGCCCGTGCCGGCGCTGCCGGTGCGCGCGGTACCGGAGGCGGCGCCCGCGTCGGTTCCGGCAGCGGCTGCCAAGTCGGCTCCGGCATCGGCTTCCGCTTCGGCGGTCGAGAGTGACGCCGACCGGCCGACCCCCGCGAAGATGCCCCCGGTCAAGAAGCAAGAAGGCTGATCCGCAGTGAGCACTCCCCAACTCGTCGTCCACCGCGACAAGGAACTGATGGCCCAGGCCGCCGCGGCCCGGCTGATCACGAAGATCGTGGACGCGCAGGCCTCGCGCGGCAACGCCTCGATCGTGCTCACCGGTGGCCGCAACGGCAACGGTCTGCTGGCGGCTCTCGCGGAACAGCCCGCCCGGGACGCCATCGACTGGGGCCGGCTGGACCTGTGGTGGGGCGACGAGCGGTTCCTGCCCGAGGGCGACCCGGAACGCAATGTCACCCAGGCCCGCGAGGCGCTGCTCGACGCGGTGCCGCTGGACCCGAAGCGCGTGCACGCCATGCCCGCGTCGGACGGTCTCTACGGCGCCGACGTGGACGCTGCGGCGGCCGGTTACGCCGAGGAACTCGCCCGGTCCGCCGGTCCCGAGAACCACGGCGCCGTGCCGACCTTCGACGTCCTGATGCTGGGCGTCGGCCCGGACACCCATGTGGCGTCGCTCTTCCCGGAGCTGCCCGCTGTACGAGAGACCGAGCGCACGGTGGTCGGCGTGCACGGCGCACCCAAGCCGCCGCCGACCCGGGTCACCCTGACCCTGCCTGCGATCCGCTCCGCTCGTGAGGTGTGGCTGCTCGCGGCGGGCGTGGACAAGGCGGAGGCGGCGGCGATCGCGCTCTCCGGCGCGGGCGAGATCCAGGCACCGGCCGCCGGTGCCCAGGGCCGCGCCCGCACCCTGTGGCTGCTGGACGCGGCGGCGGCCTCGCAGCTGCCCCGCGCGCTGTATCCGCCGGCTTCGGCCTGACAACCGGCAACCTGTCGAAGAGCCCGTACGACGTCACGTCTGTCGTACGGGCTCTTCGCCGTCTCAACGCCCGCGCAGCTCGCGGTACTTGGCGACCAGGGCCGTCGTCGACGCGTCCAGGCCCGGCACGTCGGCGCCTTCGGTCAGAGCGGGTTCCACGCGCTTGGCGAGGACCTTGCCCAGCTCGACGCCCCACTGGTCGAAGGAGTCGATGTTCCAGACCGCTCCCTGCACGAACACCTT